>JAZGGT010000628.1:0-4006 GCA_036480555.1 Bacteroidales bacterium
TGCTCAAATCTTCATCCTGTGAAAAATCGGATATTTTTCTCCATTCCCAGTTTCCGTTCACAGGATCCTTTGGGACGGTAAACATTTGCACTCCATTATCGGCTTTATGCCATGAAAGAGCAACTTCAATCGGACCATTGGATGAAAACCTGCCCACGGTTACTCCCTGAAGAAAATCACCTTCAGCAGCAGGGATATTATCAACAATTTTAAAATTGCCCTGACCATCGTTTTGGGCCCATATGAATTCGGCACTGGCATTTGCACCTTCTCCTTTTGTTCCTAAAACATCTATGAAACCATCATCATCAAAATCATAAACAACCGCCATATTATTTAAGGGAGTACCTATTGTACTTCTCTTCCAGCTTCCACCCGTTTTACCAGGATTCCTGTACCACCAACCACCGCAAATAATATCTTTTTTATGATCTCCATCCAGATCAGCTGCAGTAATATATACTGCTCTGTGTGGCAAGGTTTCTTCAATTAGTTTTCTCTCCCACTTATTCAGCGAGAGCGTCTCTACTGATTTCAGGGTTCCATTATTTAACCAGACATCCAGCCTGGGAGTATCCCAGGTATAAGGTTTTGTTAAAATATCCAGATCGCCATCTCCATCCAGGTCGGCAATGCGGGATTCATGATTACCAATACCCGTAGATACAATTGACAATGTGAAGCCTCCATTGCCATCCCCGAAGAATATTCTGCAGGCAGCCTCCTCTTTATGGCCCGGGGTATGCATTTCTGCATTAAAGATGTCCAGAAGTCCATCCCCATTTATATCTACCAATTGCAAACTATGTCCATGAACAACTACCGAATCCAAAAGCTCATGTGCGATCCAGGATTCGGAATTAAGGGGGTCTCCATTGGCTTCATACCATTTGATTGGACCGAGTTTATCACCGGGGACAAATACTACCTCAGGAGTTCCTCCTTCTTTTAACTGCGCGGATGCAGAGCGGGTAAAACGCTGATCCTTATCAATGGTGATCATTTTGAAAGTACCATCTGTCAGGAATTTGAACCATCCGCCACCACCAACGATATCCAATATCCCATCACCATCAATATCATCCGAGGCTAATCCTTCATGTTGATCTTGATCTTCTTCCCAGATAAATATTTTGGTGTAGGGCCATGGGTTATTGGTTTTAGGATCCTGCGGTATCTCAGCCAGGCAAAGCGCTTTGTCTCTTTGATTCCAGAATACCAATTCCGCTTTTTTGTCTCCATCAAAGTCACCGAATATCTGATCATGGTGTTTATTCCCACCAGTATTTTTAATCGTTCTGCGCTGCCATGGGCGGTCAGGTATGTAGTCAGGATAGGGATTTTCCCACCACCATATTTCATTGGAGGAAGCATCACCACCAAATACTATGTCAAAGTCACCATCACCATCTATATCATGAAATGTGCCTCCAGCCTCTACTGCCAGAAATTCAGGTTCTATCGCATACTTTTCCCATCCATCTGCCAACCGGCGATACCATAAAAGAGCAGGCCCAACCTTTCTTGACCCGATGATTATGTCGTTGACACCATCTTTATCAACATCAAGTATTAAACTGGCTGTTTGTTGAGTAGATGGTCCAGGAGCAGGGATGTCTCCGTTTTTACTGGATAAATGCTCCCAATTTATTGAGGACTTTACGTCTGTATTTCCATTCCTGTTTGATGTACCTGTACACCCAAATAAGAAAATGCTTATCAGAAATAAAGACCATTTTGATAATGCTAAAAAACGATTTATGAAATTCATAATTTTATACATTGGTTTAAATTAATCCTACAATTCTCTATTTCTGCTCTGCGGCAAAACTGGATCTAGTTGAAATCCTCATCGGGCAACGTCCTTTCTTATCTCCCTTTCGGCGAAGGTCTTGTCGATTTCAGCCTTCAAGTAGTCCTCAATCATCGTGAGGACTTCTTCGCCGAATTCGGCGGATATATGGCTACGGATTTCCATTCCTCTGTACCAGCCCATTTTCCCCGTACTATAGTCCACTATGGAATCCAGGCGTACGCTACCCGGAACCAGGGCAGCCCATATCGAGCCTTCATATTTCGCCCCATGATCGACCACACCGCAGGCCATGATTTCACCGAACGGAATGACAGTGGCTCTGCCACCGGCATTGAACCGGGCGGCTTCGTCCTGGAGGATTTCGCCCTGGATCGATGGCCAATGCCCGGAATAGGCAACGATCACCTGAAAGCCGAGGTTGGCCAGGCCGTCGAAAGTTTCATTCAGAAAGCGGCGGAAATACCCTTCCGTGTACATCATGTCGGCCGCCTGTCGGTTGGCCCGGCGGTAATCTTCTTCGCTCTGGTCGGTTCGGCGGTCACCGTGGATGCCTGCCAGGTGGTTGACGGGCAGCACTACGCCGCCGAATTTGTCGGCCAGGCGCAGGCAGATGAGGTGGGCTTTGTCTCCGTCCAAGCCCCAGGGCAGGTGTTCGCCGTGGCGCTCGATCACTCCCACCGGCAGCCAGGCCAGCGGCCGTTCTTCGATTAAATGAAAGAGCGCGTTGCCGTAAATATTTTCCCACCGGCGTTCAACTTTGGGGGCAAGTGCTGATTCTTCCAGCAGTGTGATCTTTTGCGCCAGAACATCGCCGGATGAACACGCAGCGAGTGTGACCAATGCAAAAACAACAACCCTCAACCATCGAGCTTTACTCATCGGCGTTTGCTTTCTCGAGTAGTCTAAGCCGGCTGACTGGCTTGACGCGTTTTGTGACCGCTATAGCAATCGTATTTATGTAATAGGCCTTTCAGGTATTCTATTGATTCGTTATACCTTTCATCAACTGTTTTTAAAGTCCCCAATTTGTGACCTTTTATAACAACCGGTGAGCATATTTCAGCAGATAACAAGCCTTTATAATTATTTTCTTTTAATCCCTGGATAAAAACTTCCCATTGCATCGGGTCTTTTGATGAGCCAGGTGCAACTTCCTCCCAGCCGTAGGGTGCACCCGCGATGGTTTGATTACTGGCCAGAGAGATGGTATGTGAATAGACCATATAATCCTTCATCTCGCGTACAGTTTTTCTAATAAAATCCGGATCCTGTGATTCCAACAATGGCAAATCAAGACCTACCTTAAGGTTTGGGTTATTTACCTCCTCCAGCATTTCGAGTGTCTCTTCATTGTTACCTAATATCTCAGGATGTGTTTGAACTGCTAATGTGATACCGGAGTCCTGTGCATATTTTGACACTTCGGTAAGTCCATCCTTCACATCGTGCCATGTTTCGATCCAGTCTTCTCCACGAGAAACCCTCCTGGAACGTGACTCAAAAGCAGGAAAACCATAACCTGTATTGGCAAGAGGATTCTGAAAATATCCATAAAATGCTGAAAGAATCCGAACAACAGGAGAACCTAATTCCCTGGCCATCTCAATACATTCTTTAACGTATAAAATCTCCTTTTCCTGGGGATACAATAAGACATGGTTACCTTTCATGAAATTGGTACAGCAAACCACAGCCCCCATCTCCAGATCAAGCTCCTGGAATAAATCCACAAGCTTTTTACGTCTTTCAGAATTTAAATCCATTGGGAATCCTAAAGGACGATGTGCATAAATGCAGGCAGCATCGTATCCAAATTTTGCAGCCCTTTTTACTGCTTCTTCAAGAACGAGTTTTTCTCCTGGCAGAGTAAAATATCCACCATAGCCGATAACATCCAAACTTAATTTCATATTCTAATATATTTTGGTTAATAATGTGCTAATTAATTCATATTGAATACAATCATAGGGTAACTTATATTTTCCGCTGTCAGTGTTTCAAATCGTTAACCCACATTTTTACTACATGCTCAGCAAAGTTTGCCCCGACAATATCCATATCTCCATCTCCATCAAAATCATATATGCGCATGCTGTGGGAACCATTGGTACTGATTACCTGTTTTTCCCAGTTGTCTTCAGCCTGCTGATAAAATATGGCAACCTCATCCGGATCAACACCTTGCTGCAT
>JAZGGT010000629.1:0-3848 GCA_036480555.1 Bacteroidales bacterium
TGTCCCTGGCCACTGATCCCATCGACAATGGTATAGACTTCCTTGTAAGGTACGGGATTGGTACGGCGGAATTGAGCATGGAAGTAGGCTGCATCATCGGGCACATCTGTAAGGGTATAATTGACCTGGTAATAGAGGGTCATCCTTTCATCGTCAAGGTTTTCCATGGTGATCCTGCATTTTTTCCGGAAAGGCATGTTCCAGTAGCAGTTGAAAGCTGATCCTGGATTCACGCATACGGGAAGAGAAGAAATCTGGTTGTAAACTTCTGCAGCAGCAAAGAAATCTCCAACCGGAACTTCCACGGATGGTTCTTCTTCACCATCCCAATAGAAGCGGAGGATTGAATATCTCCATTTTCCTGCAGGCGTCATCCAGATCTGCTGAATGGCTCCAGGCCCTTCGATTTCTGCCATTGTAAATATTTCTCCTGCAGGTATTCTCACATACGGATTCACCTTCCATCCCTGTCCCAGGTCCCGCGCAGCATTAGCAGCACTGCCTTCCTCCAGGGTGGCCATGCCACCTTTCCCTTTTTCCCCGGTAAAATTCTCGGGACTGATGGAACGGGTTTTCGCATCCGAAAGACGATACAAATTATTGAGGTTAACATCCAGACCGTTAAATGCATCCCTTTGTGCGGTCAGTGGTAAGCAAATTAGAAATCCCATAATGAATGGAAGAAAGCGGATAATTTTCATGACATATAATTTTTGTTTATACCTAGATAATTAAAGATCCTCGACCAATATTGCCAGCTCCATGCTTTTTCCCGGCGCCACCAATGCATTATGAACCAATAAGTCGAGAGAGAACCCGGATAGCTGTTCCAGGGTCTTCACGACGATGGTCGTTTTGGCATGGGCTTTTAAGGTGAAAAAATGGATACCGTTATATAATTTAAACGGACTTTTATTTTCGCACATGAAGTCAAAATCTGAATTGTTAGTAATGGTCATACTGGCCAGTGAAGTTCCTTCTCTGTATTCTGTTTCTATATCCAGTGATTCATAGAACAGAGGTTTCAGGAGATCCTCCGGTCCGATGAGATGATCCCCCTGGTATATGGCTGTTCTCTGATTCAATAAGGCCTCCTGTACCCCTTCCACAGATTTCTCACGAGCAAATACCAGCGTGATGGTCCTGTGTTTATCCGGTTGGAACTGGTAAGTACTTACCCCATGAATGTCTGAATTTCCGACCAGTCTGAGGTTAAATTCCTGAACCAGATCATGTGCCCCTTCCCAGTATCCATCTCCGTTACAAATCTCGATTCCTTTTATTTGTCCGGCTTTTATGAGCTCAATGAATTCCTCATTCCTGGGACAGTTTCCATCTTTATATTTAGCTGTCCATCCCGGATGGTTCCAGAATACAAAAGCTTCCTGTTCATTGGCAGCGGCAATCCTGTTGGCTGGCAATGTATCCCTGAGGTTTGGTTCATCTGTGTTTTTCAGAAAAAGCGCATTGAAATGATCCCGGCTGGCTGATATCTCTCCTCCAAGGATTAAAATAAGGTCCTTGCCTTCGGCATGTTTTTTTGCTATTTCATAAGGGACCATATGGTTATCTTCCACCTCTTTTCTGTGGTATTCCACATGATCGGTTATTGAAATTACATCCAAACCTTCTGCAATGGCTTCATCAACACGGATATGTGGCCAGACCACACCATCTGAAAAAACGGTGTGCATATGAAAATCACATTTCAGGGTATGATAGCCAGGTATATCAGGTATCTGAAAATGTGCCGAATCCGCACCCAGGTCTTGGACCGATTGTCCATATGCTACTTTGCTGATAATAATTATAAGCGTCAATAAAAACAATAATTTTTTCATGATGATGGTAATAGATTAATTCAGTGATAAATAAAAATAGGCAATTTTAAATAAATAATACTTACAATCAGATCGGTAATAGACTACTTATTATATTTGTTACAGATAAATACAAAAAAACCAAACATGCTTTTCCAGACCATTGCTGAGAAAGTTGTGAATCACAATCAGCTCGGATCCATCAGAGAGACCAATCAGAATAAGAAAATTGTCTTTTGTACAGGTTGCTATGATATTTTGCAGAGCGGCCATGCAGTATTTTTTAACCAGTGCAAGCAATTTGGTGATCTGTTGATAGTTGGGGTCGGACAGGATCATGTCATTACAGAATTAAAAGGCCCGGGCCGGCCTGTAACCCCTGAGAACAACCGGGTCCATCTGGTTGCGGCTTTCCAGGATGTGGATTATGCCACTTTAAATGATGATACAATAGCTCCAGGCAAGATTGATTTCAAGGATGTCCTTGAAAAACTTCGTCCGGATGTATTTGTCCTGAATGAAGGTGATTCAGGTATGGTGGAGAAGAACCAACTTTGTGACAGGCTTGGGATTAAGATGGAGTTCGTTCAGCGTGTTGTTCCGAAAGCACTCGAGGCTACTTCCACAACCAGAATAATTGACAAGATCAAATTTGCTTACAGGGCACCTCTACGTATTGACTTTGCGGGTGGCTGGACGGATGTCCCTTACATCATGGGAGATAAAAAGGGATATGTTTCAAACATTACCATCAGTCCACTGATAGAACTAAAAAGCGGCCGGTTTAACTTTTCAGGTTACCCAAGGGGAAGTGGACTAAGTACCTCTACCGCGGCGAAGGTTCTTGAACTGATCAGTTCGAAAAACTATAATTCTGAATCCAAGACCCTTGAGAATATAAGTGAAGATTTGTTTAACCTCGAAAATAAGGAACTCAACTGGGCCATAGGACGGCAGGACCAGTATTCCATTGTTCACGGCGGTTTTAGCTGCTGGGAGTTTGGCAGGGATTATGCTAAACAGACTCAGGTTGAGATTCCCAGGGAAACACTTGAAGAATTCAAAAAAGGCTTGCTTTTACTACATACCGGTGCCTCGCGAAATGCCCAATCTGCGGTAGAAGAAGTGTATTCAAATCACAATACGCCTGCGGGACGGGAAGCCCTGGATAAACTATCTGGGTATGCCCTCGAATTTGCTGTTGCACTGAAAAACAAGGAATATATCCTCTGTGCCGAGATCATGGAAAAAAACTTTGAGGCACAAAAACAACTTGCTTCAGCGACGTCCAACGGATACCTCGAAGAAATGTATGCTTTTGCGAAGGAGAACGGAGCATATGGAGGAAAGATTGCCGGTGCAGGCGGGGGAGGTGCCTACATGTTTTACTGCGAAGATCCGGAACACTTGACCAAAGAGCTCAAGAAAAATTTTGTCGACTGCTTTGAGATCAACTTCGATTTTCATTATGAAGACATCAAGGGCCTGAATAGGATCTGATTTATGCACTCAGCGGTTCATGGGTATCCAATTGTTCTTCTACCCATTCTTTGTTTTCCCAGAGAGTACAACCTCCGGCTGATTCTTTGAGCAGATGGTGATTGTTCCTGATCCTGTTCAATAAAAGTGAGTCGAGAGCCTCAGTGTATGAGGAATTATTAATGTTGGTATCTGAATACGGGGAAAAGGGACAGGGTTCCACATCCCCGGTTGCACTGATATGGATAAATCCCCTGCCGGCTGCCAGGCATCCGCCATATTGTTCTTCCTCACCCGGGAGGGTTATGTAAAGTGCAGGGATAGTCTCGCGCAATAATTTATTGATCACGGGAAGCTTTTTTCTTTGCTCTGCAGTTAAGCAGCTCGGGATATCCTTTTCTGTGACCGGTACATATTCTATAAAAAAGAAAAGCCTGCATCCCTGGTCATAATATCCCTGCAAATATCCCGGGTCCATTACCTGGTCGAAATTATCACTGGTCAGGGTTATGGATAATCCATAAAACATCTTGTTTCTGCGGAGCACTT
>JAZGGT010000630.1:0-3480 GCA_036480555.1 Bacteroidales bacterium
CAGTTAGTCCAAGTACCAGCAAAGGGACATTGTCCCTGAATGTGAGTCGGGGCTGGGCTTCCTCTGTGTCCATCCCAGCCTCCTCCTGTGCCGAGTAAGACTTTTCAATGCCTCCCTTAAGCAGATCCCGGTAGTAACCCCAATGCCAGGTGAAGTGAAAAATGGCAATCATGCTCATGCCGATTCCAAAATCCACATGCCATACAAGGAGCTCCTTAATCCATGGGATCTCCAGTTTAAAGTTTACCTGTACGGCCAGCAGGAGTCCCAGAACAGCAGTTATGAAAAAAGTGAGTAAAAGTCCTGTATTCCATATCTGCCTGTGTGATTTTTTAAGGATTATTCCTGCCCTGTAAAGAAGAAAGGTGAGGGCATAGAGTATTATTATCGCGATTCCTATGGGGATCAGGGCATATGGCATAGGGCAGTGGACTGCTTATTCTTTACTGAATTCATGTTCGGAAAAGATAAGTGCCTCGTAGGTATAAATTTCAGCTTCTTTCCATCCGTTCCATCCGATCTGGGCCTTGTCCCTGGCACAGTGGCCCAGGAATTCTTCCAGCGTCCATCCTGCCTGTGTAGCTACCTGTGGCAGAAAGGTGCCGGAATTAGGTCCTTTTTTGATATAGATCCCATGGAGTCCCAGCAGGATCTCTGATGGATCCTGGATCCTGACCAGGGGGGTAAGTACTGAGATCTCCAGTTCAATTTCCTCCAGCTCTGCACGAGTGACGGGTTTAAACCGGTAATCTTTGGTAGATGCGGAGATGGTCATGTCACGAACCACCTGGTACAATGGTTGATCCGGCTGGAAGCGTCCAATGCAACCCCTCAGATTACCATTTTTATTAAGCGTGACAAAAGCTCCAGTATGAGTTTCGAGAGCAGAAGAATAACTGTCATTATTTACTGGCTGGATCAATCCTTTCCCGATATAATTATCAAGGGTTAACCTGGCGATTTCGAGCAGATCCTTTTTGTCTTCTGTACTTAACATGAATCGGGCTTCGGTTTTACTTCCTTCATTTGAGACGGCAATGGAACAGTATCCCACTACCCTGCTTTTATCCCCGTGCCTTGAATCTCCCGAATTCTGATATTGTACCAGCTTGTAGCTGATATCGTCCGTCTTTTGCTCCGTCATATACAACAGGGTCAGAATGGCAGGCCATGCACAGGCAGATGTAGCTAAGTTAGGAATATTTTTCTCCTCATTCTCATCAATTGTCGAGAGAAATTCCCTGGTGGAGTTCGAGCAGATGGCTTTTGCCGTTCTGATGTCCACCTCAGTGGCGCTCCTGTAATCGGGATAGTGAGAAAAATCTGCACTGATGACAAACAGGTTGTCTTCATTGAGATATGGTTCCAGCGCCCTGGCGATCTTCTGGCAGGTCCGTGGTGATTGGGTCCCAAGCAGAATGGGCACCAGATTAAAATCCTTTTCCAGGTAGTATTGTAAAAAAGGAAGCTGAACTTCCAGGCTGTGTTCGCTGTGGTGAGCCTGTTCATGCCTGATAAAGACCGATTCTTGTTTGATGAGCTCCAGGGCCAGATCTTTATTTACCGGAACCACCCCGAGGGGTGTCTCAAAATCACCGGATTGATATATGGCTGCCCCCTCGAAGGCATACCTGTGGCTGGAGCCGATCACAAATACATTCTTATAAGACCTGGTGGCATCCACCTGTCTGTAGCTGCTTGCAGCGACTTCTCCCGAGAAAGGATAGCCTGCATGGGGAGCGATTATAGCCAGTACCCGTCCAGGGGTTGAACCCGGTAAGGCACGGCTGAAAAGGAATTCCAGGTCTTTCCTCAGGATATCAGGATCAGCTGAATAGAAAGATCCTGCTACAGCTGGAGGACGCGTTTTTACCTGGGCGCTTGCATGACCTGGCAGGTTAAGCAGCAGGATCATGATAAAAATGACCGATCTAATCATAAGGTTCAGGTTTGTAACAAATTTAAAGAGAAATTTCATATGATATATTTAATTAAATTTGTTTTCAATGGATAAAATTAGAATTGAGACAGGAGATATCAGCCTTGTTGCCGAACTGAATGGATCAGATACGGCCATCAGCATATACAATATGCTTCCAATCAGCGGGACAGCCAATATCTGGGGTGATGAAGTGTATTTCAGCATACCTGTCCACATGGAGGCAGCCCAGGATGCGCGGCAGGAGGTCGGGATCGGTGACCTGGGATTCTGGCCTGTCGGGGATGCCTTCTGTATCTTTTTTGGTCCGACGCCCGTAAGTACCAGTGAGATCCCTAAAGCCTACAGTCCAGTTAATGTATTTGGCCACATCCAGGGAGATGCAACGGAATTGAGAAAAGTAAGCAACGGGGATGAAATAAAGGTGACAAAAGAGATATGAAATATATCAGGCGCTTTTTGCAGTTTATCAAAACTGAAGTCTGGCTTCTTAAAACCAGCCAATATCACCCGGTACTTGGTTTCCTGATCCGTCAACTCAGGATCATTCTCATTTCCATTAAGGGCTTCAGGGATCACAGGATACAGTTGAGGGCATCTGCACTCACCTATTATTCATTGCTGTCTATTGTCCCGGTAGCTGCCATGATTTTCGGAATTGCCAAGGGATTCGGATTTGAAGTGAGGTTGGAAAATGAACTGAGAAAGATGATCTCTGAACGTGAAGAAATGGCAGAAGTCCTGAATTACGTCCTGGAATTTGCAAATACAATGCTTGCTAATATCAACGGAGGTCTTATTGCCGGGGTAGGCCTGATATTTTTATTCTGGTCGATCATGAAATTGCTGGGCAATATTGAAAACTCATTCAATGTGATCTGGCAGATAAGGAAACCCAGGATTTTTGCCCGGAAGTTTGCGGATTACCTCTCCATGATGCTCATCGCCCCCATTCTGTTTTTCCTCAGCAGTACGATTACCGTCTATTTGAGTGATATCGCCGGTTCAGAGTCAATCATCGGAGAAAACCTTGGCCCACTGCTTCTCGTCATTATCAAGCTGATGCCCTATCTGCTGATCCTCCTCCTGTTCACGCTTTTATATGTGATCATGCCCAATACCAAAGTGCAATTCAAATACGCACTGAATGCAGGATTTATCGCAGGGATCATATTTCAGATCACCCAGTTTGTGTACATTTATTTTCAAGTTGGAGTGGGAAGATATGGAGCTATTTACGGCAGCTTTGTGGCATTGCCCCTTTTCCTTATATGGCTCCAGATATCCTGGTTAATTGTATTACTTGGAGCCGAAAGGTCCTTTGCCTACCAAAACCTCGAGAAATATGAGTTTGAGTCGGAAGTACTCAGTATTTCACGCAAGAACAGGCGATTGCTTACTTTTTTATTAATGCATGCCATCGTGAAAAAGTTTCAAACCGGAGAGAAACCCAATACTTCAGCTGAACTAAGTCATGAACTGGGAATCCCTGTAAGGCTGGTCAGGGTTATTATTTATGAGCTCATCGAAGCCAGCCTCTT
>JAZGGT010000631.1:0-3244 GCA_036480555.1 Bacteroidales bacterium
GGGTCCATGGCCATCCCGCATGATGAGAAACTGGGATACATCCGGAAACTGGCCGAACAGGTGACCGTTATTTCAGAAGTCGGCTCAAAGGTCGCAGGCGCGGAGATCCCCGATGAGAATTGGGTCACCATGATGAAAGCTGAACTTGCTGCGGGATCCTGGAAGGTCATTGCAGAGGCAAGGGAAAGTGGAACAATAGGGATCTACCAGAAAGACGGTTCTGCCAATACCGGTCTGATCGATGAGATTGTCAGGCAAATTACAGTTGAGGATGTGTTGTGGGAGGCACCCAACAAAAACCAGCAGGTATGGTTCATCCAATTGCTTGGAGCAAATGTTAACCTGGGCAATATTGCACCCAATGAAGTGGTATCCCTCGAGAGTCTTAGACTGGGACTCCGGGGCGACACTTTTTTTAATTTCCTGCCCGAATCTTTTCACGATAAAAAATTATGATTACACGGCGATTAAGGGATTTTGGCGTACTGGTCCTCAAAGGCATGGGAATGGGCGCAGCAGATGTTGTACCTGGGGTTTCCGGCGGGACCATTGCATTTATTACCGGCATTTACGAGGAGCTGATAAACTCTATTAAAAATATTAATTTCAGAACCATAAGTACGCTCTGGAAAGAGGGACTGCCGGCCTTCTGGAAGGCAGTGAATGGCAATTTTCTGCTATCTATTGTAGCAGGGATTTTGATTTCCGTCCTGTCCCTTGCAAGAATACTGGAGTATCTCCTGGTTAACCATCCTGTTCTGATCTGGTCTTTCTTCTTTGGCCTGATTATAGGATCCGCCATTTTCGTGGCACGTTCCATTGAGAAATGGAACATCGGGACATTCATCAGCCTGCTGGCCGGGATCGCCATTGCCTGGATCATTACCAGCTTTACCCCGGCCGAGACATCTGAAGCTTACTGGTTCATTTTCCTGGCCGGTGCGCTGGCTATCTGTGCCATGATCCTGCCGGGAATATCCGGGAGTTTCATCCTCCTTCTGCTGGGCAAATACCAGTTTGTCCTGAGTGCCCTGAATGAAGGAAGGATAAGCGTCATTGCCGTCCTGCTGACAGGCGCATTAACCGGGATCATCGCCTTTTCGCACCTGCTTTCATGGCTGTTGGAAAAATTCCACCACCTGACAATAGCCTTGCTGGCGGGGTTCATGATCGGTTCATTGAATAAGATCTGGCCATGGAAGGTCACCGTCGAAACCTATATCGATTCTCACGGAGAGATCCAGCCCTTACTGCAGGATAATGTCCTGCCGGGCCGGTTCATTTCCGAGACAGGCACTGATCCACAGATACTCTGGGCCGTGGTTCTTGCACTGGCAGGATTCCTGCTCATCTTTCTGTTTGAAGGTATGTCAAAGAAACAAAACTGATGAAACACCTGGGACTGATAGGTTTCCCGCTTTCCCATTCATTTTCTGTAAAGTATTTCAGGGAGAAATTCAGCAGGGAAGGTATCATGGGATTTGAATACCGGAACTATCCCATAAAATCTGTTCAGGAACTCAAACCACTTATTGAAGAAAAGGAAGATCTGATCGGACTCAATGTTACCATTCCGCATAAAGAAAAGGTCATGCCCCTTCTTGACGAGATCGATCCGGAAGCTGCAGAGATCGGTGCAGTGAATACGATAAGGATAAATCGAACCTCCGGGAATATCCATCTGAAGGGATACAATTCAGATGCCTATGGATTCAGGGAATCACTGCTTCCCCTGCTGGGGGCGGGCCATGAGTACGCCCTGGTCCTGGGAACAGGAGGTGCCTCAAAAGCAGTAACCCATGTCCTGGAACAGCTGGGGATAGCTTATCAATATGTTTCGCGTGACCCGGCCGGGGACCAGCTGTATTACCTCGACCTCTGCTATGCGGTTATTAAAAAGCATACCCTCATTATCAATACCACACCACTGGGTACCTATCCGGATACATCGACTTTTCCGAACATACCTTATGACCTGGTTACTTCAGGGCATATACTGTATGACCTGGTTTACAATCCTCCTGAAACGGAATTCCTGCGGCTGGGCAAGCAAAAGGGGGCAACGGTCATTAACGGGCAAGAAATGCTGATCCTCCAGGCAGAAAAATCCTGGGAAATATGGAATCTTCCGGACTGATTTAAACAGCATTTAGCCATCTCAGGGCGGCATTTTCCGAATTGAACAATCTGAAATTGTAATTTTTGAAACGGGCATTCTGTTCGAATAATGTGGCCACAACCGTCTCGTAAGGTGCGGTTACAAGTATGGCTTCCCTGAGCTGCGTATATTTTGGAATGGTATTTTTTGCAGCCTCAATTAAGCGCGAAATATCATCCAGTTTTACCGCCAGCCGGGTTGACCTGCAGTCGATGATAACCTTCAGGTCCCTCGGGTATGTATTGTTTTGTCTGATCTCCTGGTAATGCCCAAGGATCTCGTCAATACTTAAATCCCCGCCCGTTATGGTGTGTAAAATGTCCAATTCATCGTCGTAGGAAAAAGTTATCATGGCAGTTTGCTGTGGTAGTGATTTCGGCCATCATTTGGAAAACTCAAGTTAAGGCCAAAATTTTTGAAAGTCAATACCGGGTTGCGTTGAAGACTTCCCGAATGGATCATGGTTCACTAAAATACTCCCTGATAACCTCCAGGCTTTGCTCAGGTTGCTCTCCAAACATGGTATGTCCAGCATTTTTAATGATCACCAACTCAGTATTCGGGTAATGTTCCAGGTGCATTCTTTGCTGCTTCTCTCCAATGATGGTATTGCACTCACTGGCAATGAAGAGGATCTTATTTGTAAAATTTTCAGCTCCATCCACAAGATTCAACTGGAGATTGCCATCCTCATCCAGGGCACACCTGAAGGATGCAGTGTTGGCCAATGCGCTAAACCTCCAAAACGGCAATGAGGCAGTAGTCATGTCCCTGTTGCAATAGTAGCCTGCAAAAGGATTATCCTTTGCATTGCCTCCTAACATAAAGTTTTGAAGGAAATAATCTTTCCCTGCCTGGTTATCGGGGCCTTTTACATGAAGAGACTGGAACCAACATCTTCCAAAGTGGATGAGTAATTGCGGGCTGAATTTCATTTTTACTTTTTCCATGAACAACTTGGCATCCTCAGAGGTCAATATGCCTGGTTCAGCAAGTACAGCTTTTTCAACTTTTTCCGGATACTCGGATAAATAACCGGAAGCAAGCATTGCTCCCCAGGAATGCCCGATCAGGCTTACCTTCCTG
>JAZGGT010000632.1:0-2066 GCA_036480555.1 Bacteroidales bacterium
AATGGAAGACCTGGTAGCTTATGATGAGAAGGAGTGGCAGCACCTCTCCGATCAAAGGAGTATGCCTGCATGGAACAAATACGGAGGCTGGAATGATGGTCCACAATTAAAAGCCACAGGCCGGTTCAGGGTTGAAAAACATGCAGGAAAATGGTGGTTCATTGATCCGGATGGAAAGCTGTTCTGGTCCCATGGGATCGATTGTGTGGAATTCGGGACACAGACCCGAACCCGTGTATCCGACCGCGAACATTATTTCAGTTACCTCCCTTCCCCGGGGAGTGCCGGAGCACAACTGTATACATCAACCGGACCACCCGGTAACAAGATCAGGTGGTTGAGCTTCAATGCCCTGAATCTGTACAAGAAATATGGCAAATCCTGGAAAGAGATCAGCGATGACCATCTGCATGAACGCATGCAGAGTTGGGGATTGAATACCATTGGCAACTGGTCGGATCCTGACATCTACCTGATGCGAAAAACACCCTATGTCCTCACGGCTTATTCCCGAAAAACCGGGCTGATTGCAGATCCATATGCAGCCGGGTTTCAGGAAGATCTGGAAGATTTCTTGAAATCAAAGGAGGATGAATTGAATGATCCCTGGTGCCTGGGGGTGTTCGTGGACAATGAATTGAAATGGGGCGTTAAATGGGGCTCGAAGATCCCTGAGCAGATCCAGGTAGCACCGGAAAACCAACCCGCTAAAGTGGTCTTCAGGGACAGAATGAGGGCTAAATATGGAACCATTGACCAACTCAATAATAAATGGGGTACATTATTTGCCGACTGGAACCAACTCCTGAAAAATACTGAAGTGATTCCCGGAGCAGGGGATGACATGAGAGATTTTATGTTAGAATTTACTGCTCAGTATTATTCGCAATGCAGAGAGGCTGTCAAAAAGGTTGACCCCGAGATGCTATATCTGGGTTGCCGTATGGATTTCCATCTTTATCCGGAAGACACCAGTCTAAACTATATTATCAAGATCGCCGCCGAATATTGTGATGTAGTAAGCTTCAACAGGTATCGATATACCTGCTCAGAACTGGTACCGCCAGATAGTGGGGATTATCCCATCATAATCGGTGAATTTCATTTTGGTACACTGGAAACCGGGCTGCTGCAACCCGGATTACGATATGCCGCTGATCAGGTTGAAAGGGCGGAATTTTACGGGCATTATGTGAAAAGTGCGCTCAATAATCCATATATTGTTGGAACCCACTGGTTCCAGCTGGTTGATCAGTCCGTTACCGGCCGTCCTGACGGAGAGAACTACCAAGCCGGTTTCCTGACCGTGGGCGATGTGCCCCAGGCAGAGATCATCGCAAAATCCAGGGAATTGGGCCAACAGATGTATAAGATAAGATCTAGTGAATAATAACCTGGACTGGATCCGGTTCAATTGAAAATCCCCAGGGGAAAGATCCCACATGAAACATTTGTTTTCAATTTTGACACATATGTTATAGAGACACATATATGCCATATTCTGGAACATCCCTTATACTCCATCTGCTTACAAATTATTAATATTCGGAAACTGCTTAAATGTTCAGGATCACATCAAATAAAAAAAGGACCAGGATCATGGAAGCTCTGGTATTCCTGATGCTGATCGCGATCTTTCTCGTCGTGATCCTGATCCTGAAATGATCTCCGGTTAAGTGTCAGGGCTACACTTATCAGTCTGATTCTTAAGCAGTTTTATTATTTAGACACAATTTAAAATATTTCGATTTATAAATATATAATTGTTTTTTGAAAGTAAATTTTATAACTAGTAAATAATTGTATAGTAGCCAACCCGGAAATCCGGTAATGTAATGAATTCATTGAGACCATTTATCCAAGGTTTATCAGGGATTCTTATAATTCTCATTATTCTTTCAGGCTGCACCAAAGAATTTGAGGAATATTACAAAATCCCCGAGGGATTAATCGGCACCATCCTTGATGTGCTTGAGGAGGATGGTAATTACACTCAATTCATAAAAGCCGTTGAACTTGTAGAATACGATGACGTCCTGGGAAAGACGGGCAATTTTACCGTTTTC
>JAZGGT010000633.1:0-3112 GCA_036480555.1 Bacteroidales bacterium
TTTCCAGGCATGAATAAAATTCTTCGGGGCATCATTGTGTTCCTGACATGCCTGTTATGGGGGTATGGACATGCAGAAGGAGCGACTGTAAAGATCACCGGAAGGTCAGTTGATTATGCCGGTGACAGCCTTGTCTTTTTTAGCTACTCGAACATGATCACGTTCAGTGAAAAAGAGATTGCATCCTGCATTGTAAGCGATAGTGGTATTTTCGAATGCACCCTTGCACTGGAAAAACCCAGGCTGATATTCTCACATCTTGGTGTTTATAATTGTTACATGTATGCAAAACCAGGCATGGTTTACGAGATCAGGCTGCCCCGGAAACGGCAGAAATCCATGGCTGACGAGGCAAACCAGTTTTTTGAAGAAACATCCGTGCATATATCATTAAAAGTGACGGGCACGACAGGTGAGCTGACTGTCCCGGGAAAGGATGAAGAACTTAATTTCCTGATCCATGCATTCAACGATTATTTTTATCCATACTACTACAAATTCGCTGTTAATGCATACACCGACAGGATCAACCAGAAGGAGCTGAAGGATGCTGTCGGGAATCTGCAAACCACTTTCAAGGATATCCCTTCCCCATTCTTTTCGGCCTACATGGACTACCGGATAGGTATGCTGAATCATTACGGCAACCAGGTCAGCAGCCAGAAGATCATAGAGGACTTTTTCCTGGATAGGCCTGTGCGGTACCAGAATCCTGCTTATATGGAACTGTTCAATGAAATATTCAATGATTTTTTTGACCGGTTCAGTGAAAAGCACCCGAAACGAAACCTGCCTCTGATCCTGAACAGGGATAAGGATTATTCCGGGTTGAATGAAATCCTGGTCCGGGATGCCTCTTTAAGGAATGATTCACTCCGCGAGCTAATCCTGTTGAAGGAATTTTATGATGGTTTCTTTGATCAAAAGAATATCCGGTCCTCTATGCTGCAGCTACTTGATTCTTTACAGGTAAACACCAGCATAGACTTACACAGAACGATGGTCAGGGACATTATGCTGGAGATCACCAGGTTGCTGCCAGGTCATGCCCCACCGGATTTTGCACTGTATGATCATGACAGCACGCTGGTTCACCTGTCCGACTTCCAGGGGGAATACATATACCTGGTTTTTTGCAATTCCTTCAGTTATTATTGCATCAAGGAATATGAATACCTGAAGGTCCTTCAGCAACGCCTGCAGGATCAGGTTGAAATACTGACCATCCTTGTGGATGATAGTTTTCAAAGCATGCAGGACCTGATGAAGCATAACAGTTATCCATGGACATTCCTGCATTTCTCGAACCAGCCGCAGGTCATCGATGATTATGATATCCAGACCTACCCATCCTACTTCCTGATAGGTCCCGAAGGAAAGCTGATCCTGTCACCGGCCCCTTCACCGGCAGAAAATTTTGAAGCTACTTTCAGGCAATTACAAACTCAGTAGGCTGACATTAATCATCAGGCGGGAAGGATCATTTTGATGACATCAATAATGGAGGTATAGGTATTATCATAAATCTCATTTAACCTGACACGCTTGATCCAGCGAACCTCACTGATATCCTCCTTGGCCAGGGGGATGGGTGCCGATTCACCCTTGTATTTCATTTCAAACCAGTCGGTTTTTTTCAACATCAGGTCATTATTGAGTTTATAAATATGATAAGTCCTGATAAGGAAACGTTCCAGGATAAGGCCGGTGAGCCCACATTCTTCTTCCACTTCCCTCAGGGCTGTCTGTTCCGGTGACTCGCCCGGTTCGGCTTTACCTTTGGGAAGGTCCCATTTACCACGCCGTTTTATTAAAAGTATCTCTCCCCGCTCATTAAGGACCAGTCCGCCAGCAGCATCAATATTATTGAAACATTGACGGAAGGTCTTTAACAAGGCTTCCTGGTCATCGTGGAAAATGTACAGGTTTCCCTTTTTATTGGGTTCCAGAAATTGCTTTAACTGGGGCCGGAGATCTGTGATATTCTCAAAAGCACAAACATAATCCCTTCCGACTTTGGTCATATCAGGCAGGGTATCATCAAGATAAATGGTTCGGCCGTTGAAAAAAACTTTATACATTTGTTGAATGAAGACCTCGGTTAAACTAGCCTCGTACTTATTACAAAGTAAAGCAATTATCATAGATCCTGCAAACCCGTTTACATGGGCTTCCGGGTGGACTTCACCCATTTACTGTGATAACCGTAAAACCCTTTCTTACCCGGAAATCAGGGATTTCATAAGAGATTCATTCATCCGGGAAATACAGGCATCATTCAGGCAGGCGGATATCATTGCCGGGGTTGCCACGGGTGCCATCGCACATGCTGCCCTGGTGGCCGGGGAAATGAGACTGCCTCTCATTTATGTCAGATCTTCCCAGAAATCACATGGGATGGCAAACCTGATCGAGGGAGATGTTTCCGTGGGAAAGACGGTGGTCGTGATCGAGGACCTTGTTTCAACCGGGGGAAGCAGCCTGAATGCAGTAAGTGCATTGCGTAAAGCCGGAATGAATGTACTCGGGATGGCTTCCATATTTACATATGGATTTCCACTGGCGGTCGAAAATTTCAGGCAGGCGGATGTAGAACTGCACAGCCTTGGAAATTACCATGATCTGATTGAACTGGCTGTCCATACCGGCTATATTCAGCCTGAATTCCTTAAAACACTGGATGGCTGGCGCAAAGACCCGGCCCGGTGGCGCTCAAAATCCTGAAAATTATACGCATGACAAGAATTGAAAGCAAAATAGGGGTTGTTAAACAGCCTGCAGAAAAAATATTCAACTTTATCTCCAATTTCAACAATTTCAATCAATTGATCCCTGAGGATAAGGTAAAGGATTTTGAATCAACCGATGATACCTGCAGGTTTAAAGTTGAAGGGATCGGCCAGGCCGGACTGCGGATCATCGAGAAAGAACCTCACAAGCTGATCAAGATATCCAGCGATGAGGAAACCACCTTCGACCTGCTGTTATGGATACAGATCAAGGAGATTGAACCAGGGGATTCAAGGTTGAAGATCACAACGGAAGTAAATCTGAACCCCATGATGGCAACCATGGTCAGGAAACCCCTGAAAAACTTTATCGATACCCTGAT
>JAZGGT010000634.1:0-2775 GCA_036480555.1 Bacteroidales bacterium
TGATTCCGGAAGCTTCGAAAAGCATCGATGATCTTCAGATCAGAGGTACCCTTTCCTATATTCTGGAGGGGCGTAATATCTCTGTCGACATTGCCCAGAAGGATGTATACCTGAGCGGGATCAGCAATGCGAACATTGAGGCTCTTATGGTTTCCCTCGAAAGCGGGGAGGAATTACCTGCAGGCAAGCCGGTCCAGACCGAGCAGGTGGAAATCAAACCTCCGCCTGTGAAGGAACAGAAACCCATAGTAAAAGAAGAAAAACCTGTCGTCAAGGAAACCCGCACAACAACCACAGGATCATCCGGCATCCCTGAAAGGCAGCGCCTGCCTGTTCAGGATGGTATATATTACAGGGTTCAGCTGGCAGCCACGAGCAGGTTCAGCGATGCCAACAAGGCATTTGCTGCCAACAATTTATCGAGGCCGGTCCTGGTGGAACGACACAATGGCCTGTATAAATATACTGTTGGCTCCTTCAATACATACGACCAGGCGAATGATTTCAGAAACACCGTTTTGTCCAGGGGCATCAGGGGGGCATTTGTTGTCGCTTACAGGAATGGTAAAAGGATCAATGTAATTGATGCCAGGAAGGCAAGGGGAGGCTGATTGATACACCCGTATGAGATCCAGGCTTTCCATAGCGTTATTTCTTTCACTTGCAGCAATGCTCACCGTGCCAGGTGGAGCAGATGCACAGGAAATCGACTTTGATTCACTCCTGATCAGAAGGGTAGAAGTTGAGAATCCTACCTATATGCCTGTGATAGGTGTAGCATTCGGGACCATGCACTTTATCGGAGACGTACGGAATAGTTTTCCGACTCCTTTGAGTGACAGGTCTGGATTCAAGGTTAATATTTCATCCCCTCCCTTTGACAGGCAAAGGACATTCGTTGTAAATTTTTCCCTGTTATTCGCAGAAGTAACCGGCAATGAGCGTTCGCATGTAAATCTGGACCGGAACCTGAATTTTCATTCCACTATCAATGCCTTTGGTGTGGGCTTGGAGTATAATTTCGGTCATCTAATCAAAAATGAAGCCCCTGTTCTGAAGCCTTTTGTATCCATCGGTTTTGAACCTTTCCTTTTCAGTGCCAAAGGAGATCTCTGGAGGGGGAACGTAGAATACCATTACTGGTCAGATGGAACCATCAGGAATATATCTGAAGCTGACGGGGGCGTCATGCGCAGTGATGTATTAATGAGGGACTGGGATTTTGAAACAGACCTTCGCGAAGCAGATCTTTACGGACTGGGGAATTACCGACAGTTCAGCTTTACTGTTCCCATTGATTTCGGTCTTGATTTTAACATCAGTGAGCGGATGAAAATGAGACTCGGTACCACATTTTATCTCACCTTTACAGACCTGATAGATAATGTCAGCTGGGAAGGGGAGGGAGTCACAGCAAATACTGCCAATGATCATTTCGCCTTCACTTATGTCGGCCTGCAACTGGATCTTTTCTCAGAACCCAAGGTCAGGACCGAGGAATTGCTGTTTGCAGAACTGGAGGATTTTGATTACCTGATGTTTGAGGATGAGGATGGAGATGGTATCGTGGATGGGGTTGATGACTGTCTCGGGACACCTGAAGGCGTGGATGTAGATTCCACCGGATGTCCCTGGGATTATGACCAGGATGGCGTTCCGGACTATATGGATGATGAGGATTCATCTCCCGGGGCCATCGTGAATGAACGGGGGATTGAAATGAGTGAGAATGAACTGGAAAGCTTGCTGGCGACACCAAATGCCATTTCCAGGAGCGAACTCGATCTATACCTGGTACCATCTGAACAAAGAGAACGCATGACCTTTGATCAGTTAGATGAAAAATTCCATGACCTCGATCTGAATGGAGATAAATACCTGAGCTTTGACGAATTGCTCCTGGCCATTGATGACTTCTTTGATTTTAAATCATTTATGTTGACAGATGAGGTTTACGAGGTCATTAATTTCTTCTTTGCCCAATAAGCAACCTTTGCTTATGTCAGTTTTCCCAGGCGCTCCATATCACGCTTCATGTCTTTCTTTTTGATGGCCTCGCGCTTATCGTATTTTTTCCTACCCTTTGCAAGTCCGATTTCCAGTTTGGCGTAACCATTCTCATTGATGAAAACGCGCAATGCGATAATGGTCAGTCCCTTTTCCCTGGTTTGCTTCTCCAGCTTATTGAGCTCCTTCCTGTTCAGCAACAGCTTGCGGTCACGATAAGGTTCATGATTGTTGTAACTTCCCTGGTCATAGGCTGAGATCCTCATGTTTGTTACCCATAGCTCATTTTCCCTGAACAGGCAGTAGGAATCTGACAGACTTGCCTTTCCCATGCGGATGGATTTAATCTCCGTGCCTGTAAGCTGCATGCCTGCTACAAGTTTATCGAGGATCTCATAATCGAAATAAGCCTTCTTGTTCTTTATGTTTATCCTGTTATCCATCCCTTCTCATCAGGCTGCAAAGTTAATAAGAATTTTTGCGACCTTTGCCCGGATGGCTGCAAACATTCCATACAACCTGGTCACGGTACTGGGACATACAGCCGGGGGAAAAACAAGATTTGCCGCATGTCTGGCCGAAAAGTTGAAGGGTGAAGTGATCAGCGCGGATTCCAGGCAGGTTTACCGCCACATGGACCTGGGCACGGGTAAGGATTATGAGGATTATCTGGTTAACGGCAGGCAGGTTGCTGTCCACCTGATCGATATCCTGGAACCCGGCTATGAATATAATGTCTACGAATATCAGAAGGATTTCATCAGGGTA
>JAZGGT010000635.1:0-5865 GCA_036480555.1 Bacteroidales bacterium
TGCCAACCAGGACAATGGGTTTATCGTTTTTTGGTTTTTCGGGCTTCCAGGTCAGGATGGAGAACGTAGGTGGATCTATGCTTCCCTTGTTCACGGCCAGCAATCCCCCCATCTTCAGTGATTCAATTTTCTTTTTGTGAAATGTCTCGACCTGGAAACCTGCCTCCCTGCCCATCTCTTCAATTTCCTTCGATAATTTAACAGCAGTCAATGTTGAGAGGGGTTCATTCACCAGGTCTCGTGATTTGTATACAGCCCTGCAAAGCTGATCCAGTTCTTTCACCACCTGCTTGTTGTCTTTCAGGAGGACTTTTATGGATTTAAGGGAATTATCCTTTTCTGCTCTATTATTCAGGTATTTATTGAACTGGTAACTGCTCAGTGCCAGACCTTCAGCAAAAGCCAGTATATGATCAGTTTTTTTCTCAAGTCCCACGATGGAAACCGAGGATAATTTCCTGTCGTTCACCAGGTCCGCAAATATTTTTGCAGCCTTCCTGGTTTCTTCCATGGATAGGTTGGGCTTCTTCTGATCATCAATCAGGTGGACAAGGATCCAGCGAGGATATTGGTTGAAGACGAATTGTTTTTTCTTATTGTCAAGGCAAAATTTCAGGTAATCCTTTTCCTGGTCTGACTTAAGCCAGGATTTTATGCCGGAGGTGGATTTTCCAATAAGGATAATGCTGTCTTTGGGCCCGGTCTTCTCAATGGCAGTTATCTTCATGGTGCAAAGATAACTTTTTTGTACGATTCTAATTGACTATATCAAAGGTGTAGAGTATGGCTTCAACCTCCCTGACATAGAGCCGTTTATCCAACCTGGGAGCATACACAAAGCCTTCGACAGTGACCACCCGGTTTCTCGGTTCATCGAGAATTGTATGGCTGATGAAGGGGCCTCCCATAAACGCTTTTTCAAGCTTCCAAAGGCCTCGCATTTCAACCATATATTCACCATTTTTTGTGTTTTCACTAAATATAACGGGGAACTGGTTCTCCGTTTTCATATATGACCCATCTACCGGTCCGGGTACAAACTTCCGTGTAAACTGATTGCGCTTGTTGACCAGGTAATCCGGGGTAAAAGTATTGGTGTCTGTGTAAGGATAGTAATAAATAAATATACCCTGCGACATGTCTGCCACCTCGTGCGTCAGCCAGATAAAATTTGAGGAATCAAGTCCTACATCATAACCTGCCGGAACAGAAATGGAAACATTATGCTGCTGTTTCAGCCTTTCATCGATTCCTTTGGCCCTGTTTTTATTGTAATTATCAATAATGCGGTTTCGTTCATCCACCTGAAGCAGGCTTTGCAGTTTAAAACTGTTTTCATTCAGGTAGGCGATCGTGGTGGAATCCTTGGGACCGACAACCTTGATCAATAATTGTGGATGTGCCCAGACATTGCGCTGGACAATAATCCTGGGTTCAGTATACTGGTCGGAGATATCCGTCAGGATAATATTTCTGTGGCCTTTAAATATCCTGTTAAAACCATCAGAAGGAATATGGATCAAAGTATAAATTGGTTCATCTGTGGGCAGGGCCTCAATGGGCACATTGCAGAAATCTGAAAAGTACTGTCCCAGGGTAGATTCCCATAAATAGGGATCAATTACCAGAAGAACTTCACCTGGTTTACCGGTAACCATAGGAAGCAAGCCTTTTCTTTCCTGCTTTGTACAAGCTGTGATCAGGATAAGCGAAATGAAGGATAGGAGAAAGATGGATCTGCGCATAACAGGGGGTTTAATGTACATGATAATCAGCTGATAGCATGCAAAATTCAAGCCAAAGTATTGAATTTAGCAAGTATATATTTTGAGAAATTCAGCAGTTCTTGTTCATTGAAAGACCCGGTCATCAGCTGTATACCAAAAGGCATTCTGTTTGAATGCACGCCCAGTGGCAGAGAGACAGCCGGAATTCCGGCCAGGTTGGCATGGATGGTGAAAATATCTTCCAGGTACAGGGCAACGGGGTCATCACCCATGGTCCCCAACCCGAAAGCTGTCCTGGGCGTGGTCGGAAGCAGGATCAAGGGGTAAGAAGCGAGGATCTCCATGGTCTTGTCCCTGATCAGCCTCCTGGCTTTCTGAGCTTTACCATAATAGGCATCGTAATACCCTGCACTCAGCACGAATGTGCCTGTCATGATCCTTCTCTTTACTTCGGTACCAAAACCTTCACTCCTTGATCTTATATAAATGCTTTTTGCATCCGTAGCATCATCTGTCCGGTGACCGTAATGGATGCCATCATACCGTGCCAGGTTGGATGAAGCCTCTGCCATGGCCATTACGTAGTATGCAGGCACCAGGGTGTCAAGGTAGGGAAAGGATACAGGATCAACCTGGTAACCATCCTCCCTGAGCCCTTCAATGATCCTGATCATTTGTTCCCTGATCTCCCCGTCGAGCCCGGGATGGTCCAGAGGTTCCTGCAGGTAAGCGATACGCTTTGCCCCGGGGGAGGTTAGCCTGGAGTATTCAGGGACTTGTTGATCCGATGCGGTGCTGTCGTATGCATCCGGACCGGCGATCACTTCCAGGATGAGGGCTGCATCGTCTATATTCCAGGTAATGGGACCGATCTGGTCGAAAGAAGAACCATAGGCAATCAGCCCGTACCTGCTTACCCTGCCGTAGGTAGGCTTTAAACCCACCAGCCCGCAAAAAGAAGCAGGCTGTCTGATGGACCCTCCTGTATCGGAACCGATGGCGGCCAGGCAGAGATCAGCTGCTACAGCTGCTGCAGACCCGCCGGATGATCCGCCGGGGACCTTCCCCGTATCAAGCGGATTCAGGACCGGTCCGTGTACAGATGTTTCACTGGTACCACCCATGGCAAATTCATCACAATTGCACCGCCCAATGATGATCGCATCTTCCCCGATAAGCCGGTCCACTACCGTGGCGTTGTACACCGACCGGTAGTTTTGAAGCGATTTCGATGCTGCGGAGACTTTATGCCCTTTATAGCATATGTTGTCTTTAAGTCCAATTACCATTCCCGCCAGTTTCCCGGCCTTGCCCCCGGTCATTTTATACTGGATAAGCCTTGCCCTGGCCAGTGATTCTTTGTCGAATACCTCAACGAAAACATTCAGGTTTTTTCGATCATCTATTCTTTCGAGGTATGATTCTACCAGTGACGGCAGATCAAGTTCCTGCCTGTTGACAGCCTCCCGGATTTCATGCAATGATCTGTAGGGTAGCATTTCTGGGCATAAAAAAACCTGCCATCTTCAATTCAGAAGGAATGAATGACAGGTATTAGTGACTGATATAAAAATAATCTATTCCTTTTCGATCTCTTTTTCAGTTTCGCCATCAGCCTCTTTATCATCGCTGGTGGCTTTCTTGAATTCCTTCATGCCTTGTCCCAAACCCCTCATCAGTTCAGGAATCTTTCTTCCTCCAAAAAGCAACAGGACCACCATGACGATCAGTACAATCTGCCATGGTCCCGGTATACCTAAAATAATTAATAGTTCCATTGTCTTCAATTTTTTACTTCAACAATACAAATGTAGTAATAATATCTATTTCCGGAACAATTGCACCACATCATTGCCGTTGGCGTAAAGAAGCAGGGCCAGCAGTAACAGCATACCGGCGATCTGGGCATATTCCATAAATTTATCCCCAGGCTTCCTGCCACTGACGATCTCATAGAGCAGGAACATCACATGTCCGCCGTCCAGTGCAGGAATGGGCAGAAGGTTCATAATGGCAAGGATGATGGATAAAAGAGCGGTCATTTCCCAGAAAATCTGCCAGTTCCATACCTTGGGGAAGAAACTTCCGATCTTGATAAATCCTCCCAGCGATTCATAGGCTTTTGTTTTCGGCGTAAAGATCAGCCTGAGCTGTTTCAGGTAGCTGATGGCATTCCCAAAGCCCTTGCTGATGCCGGCAGGGATTGCCTGAAAAAAGGAATATTCGACTTCCTGAAGTTCAAAAAACCGGCTCAGGTCCCCGACCGGCCAGACACCGATCTTTCCGTCATCAGTTGCCTTGAATGTATAGGTGATGCTTTCACCACCCCTTAGTACCCTAACGGCTATCTCCTGTCCCTTCAAATCACTCATTTGGGTACGGAATTCATCAAAAAACTCAATCTCCATATCATTGAGGGCGACAACCTTGTCATTGACGAGTATTCCTGCTGTCCGGGCCGGTGAATCCTTGCTGAAATCATCCACGATAAAAGGAATACGGGTGGCAATGAAGACTTCACTTTTCAACAGCGGTGCAATATGTTCCGCCAGGATTGGGATGTCGACCTCCTGCCCGTCACGTTCAACCTGAATGGACCTGGCACTATTCACAACCACGTCATGGAAAATCTTGTTGAAATTCTCTATTTCAACATGATCGACTGTAAGTATTTTATCGCCGTTCCGGAGACCGATATCAAGGGCTACAGAATCACACATGATCCCGTATTTCACATTTTTAGTAGGCAAATACTGTTCCCCCCAGACATAAAGTGTGGTAGAATAAATAAACAGGGCCAGCAGGAAATTGACCAGGACACCACCTACCATTATCAGCAGGCGCTGGTATGATGGCTTGGACCTGAATTCCCAAGGTTGTGGAGGCTTTTTCATTTGTTCCTTGTCCATTGATTCATCGATCATGCCGGAAATTTTGACGTACCCTCCCAATGGCAGCCAGCCTATACCATATTCTGTGTCACCTATTTTCTTCTTGAACAGGGAAAACCAGGGATTAAAGAAGATATAGAACTTTTCCACCCTGGTTCTGAACAACTTGGCGAAGGCAAAGTGACCTAACTCATGCAGGAATACCAGGATGGATAAACTTAACAGGAACTGTGCAATTTGTATTATAACGCTCATTCTTTCAATTGTAAAATTCAGGCAAAATTATCTAAAAAGATAACTTCCGGCAATTTTTCTTGCCTCAGAATCAGTTTCCACGTAATCATTTAGATCCGGAGTGGCAATAAATGCCACGGAATTCATCGTTTTTTCAATGACAGCAGGCATGTCGAAAAAACTCAGTTTGCCTTCCAGGAAGGCATTGACAGTCACCTCATTGGCTGCATTCAATATGCAGGGCATATTCCCTCCTTTATTAAGTGCCCGGTATGCCAGGGACAGGTTGGGAAAAATTTTCATGTCGGGGGACTGAAAAGTTAGATTTGGATATGCTGAGAAGGAAAATCTTTCCAGGTCAGATTTCAGGCGTTTCGGGAAACCGAGTGCATACTGAATGGGCAATTTCATATCAGGGATACCGAGTTGGGCTTTCAGGGATCCGTCTTCAAACTGTACCAGAGAGTGAATGATTGATTGGGGATGGATGATCACCTCAATCTGCTCAGGTCTCAAACCAAATAACCATTTGGCCTCGATTACCTCCAGTCCCTTATTCATCAGGGATGCTGAGTCGATGGTGATTTTGTCTCCCATACACCAGTTAGGATGTTTCAGGGCTTCCTCCCTGGTCACATGCCGAAGATATTCCCTGTCTTTCCCCAGAAATGGTCCACCCGATGCGGTCAGAATGATCTTCTCGATCGGGTTCATTTCTTCCCCGACAATGCATTGAAAAATGGCGGAATGTTCGGAATCTACCGGATAGATATTCACATTGTTTTCAATAGCGGATTTTATGACCAGGTCCCCGCCCACCACAAGTGTTTCCTTATTGGCCAGGGCAATATCCTTTCCGGCCCGGATCGCTCTCAGGGTGGGCTGGAGTCCCGAAAAACCAACCAGCGCTGACATAATTATATCAACTGAATCCATTTCAACAATCTGTTCCAGCGCGTCGGTTCCTGCATATACTTTTACCGGCAGGTCAGAGAGTTTTTGGGAGACATAAT
>JAZGGT010000636.1:0-2609 GCA_036480555.1 Bacteroidales bacterium
CAATGCCGACATCCTGGAAGGACATTTGTCCTCATCACTATGTCACCTTGGAAATATTGCCTGCAGGTTACAAAGAACTTTACACTTCAATCCACATGCGGAGACCTTCATCAATGATGCAGAAGCGGATACTTACCTGACCAAGGCATACAGGTCTCCCTATGAGTTGCCGGATAAGGTGTAGGAGACCTGTTTTGTCGGGTGACCTCCTATAAATTTCATAAATTCATATACAAAAATATTAATAAAATGAAAAAGCAAACTTTTCCCGGCATATCATTTCCGGTGCTTATCCTTGGAATACTTATTACAAGCGTAACTTTTACTGAACGTACATTTGCTGAAGTCAGAATCTGGGCGACCGGATGCACCGAAAAAATTCAACGCGATAAGCGATCAGAACTCCCACACGACAGGGTTTGGAATGAACAGACCAATACGGTCAGCGTGGCTGGTGTAAGGGGAGAACATGTTCCTTTTCAATTGATTGTGACAGCGGACCAGGTTAATGTTTCGGGCATTACACTGGATAAGACTGCCCTTCAGAGCGGAGAAAACATCCTTTCCCTTGATAATGTACTCCTGTATTTTGAACATCACATTAAAGTTTACACTCCTTCAGGCATTCACGGGGAAGAAGGCTACTGGCCCGATGCCATTGTACCACTCACCCATCCCTTCAATATCCATTCAGGGGAAAGGGGGAGTCCCCTTGAATTGCGCCAACAGCCTATCTGGGTTGACATTCTCGTTCCGGCAGACCAGCCGCCTGGTATCTACGAAGGTACAATCGGGGTTAGCTCGGATGAAGGTAAATTGGGTAAGGTCAATATCAAACTGACAATCTGGGATGTTACCATGCCAACTGAAAGACACTATCCAGCCATTGTCTGGATTGGCTCGGGTGATATAGCCAGAGCTCACGGCCTTGACGAGGAAAGCCCTGAATTTTTGGAATTATATTATAAATACCTGGAACTCATCCTCAGCAACAGGATTGACCCGGGACATATTATGTCCCTGGGACT
This sequence comes from Bacteroidales bacterium, assembly GCA_036480555.1. GTDB lineage: Bacteria > Bacteroidota > Bacteroidia > Bacteroidales > SM23-62 > SM23-62. The sequence continues at coordinate 1,029 of JAZGGT010000636.1, forward strand.
TGAAGGCCGCATTGAAGATGGGAACTACGTGCTCGAGTGGACGAATAACAGAATGGAAAAGTTTCTTATCGATAATGGACTCCTTATCATCCAACTATCTGCTGCTCCCCGCGGTATTCCCCGTGAATCGGGCGAGCAACCTTTCTCTGAGACATATATACAACATACCAGACAATACATTGAGCAGGTAATTTCGTATGCGAAAAACAGGGGATGGTACGACAGATTAGCTTTCCTCTGCCCTGTGGATGAACCACGCACACCGGATGAATATGAGGCAGTCCGAAGATGGGCCAAAATCGTTAAGGAGATTGACCCGAATATCAGATTTTCCATCACAGAACAGCCACTGCCCCAAAATCCAGCATGGGGCTCTTTCGTGGGATATGCTAACTCCTGGATCGTGCATGGAAATTACCTTGCCCGTGATGAACACGTACAGGCCATCACCGAACGCCAGCAGGAAGGTGAGGAGGTTATCTGGTATATCAGCTGTGACCAAGAGTATCCGCAACCAAACTACTTCATAGACCGTGAAGCGGCTGACCTGCGTATGGTACCATGGATTACATGGCGGTATGATCTCGGGGGTATCCTGTACTGGGCATCAACCTTCTGGAGGGAAGTTAAAGACCCGTGGCTAGATCCCGTAACCTGGAAACGGTCCGAGTGCAATGCCCCCCTCTCCGGGGAAGGCACACTGATATATCCGGGTAACCTGGTGGAACGGTACACTGGACAGGAAAATGTATTTGGTCCTGTCAGTTCAGTCCGGTTTGAATTGCTCCGCGAAGGTTTGGAAGAACTGGAACTTATGCTCATGTTAAAAGAATCTGGCGGGGAATCAGAGGTCGATGAGATTGTTGAATCCGTCTGCATGGGTATCAGGGATTTTTCCCGCAACCCGAATGCCATCGACGAAGCAAGAGAAAAAATCATCAAAGAGATACTTAAGAGGAAGTAACCTTCCCGACAACATACCAGCCATCCTCAGTTTTGCCCTCATTGGCAATGGGAACAATACGGTCCGCGGCATTATGAAATACCAGGCCGAGTTCCAGGGTGTATTCCCCTTTAGATAATTCCTGTGGAAAGATATATTCGATTTCCACTGACGTCAAACCCGGAAGCCAGCCACGGATAGATTGATCTGAGATATACTCACCTTGAATACTATCCCGGCTGTCCCGCAGGCGGAATGCAAGCCGGTGGTCACGGTAGGGAGGCGCTATGCCAAGATTCTCCCATTCCAGTTTCAGGGTAGATGTTGAGGCCGGTTCAATCATTTGATCGTAGTCAATATCTCTCAGTACCAGCCGAAAACCCAATTTCATAACCAGCCGTTCTATCTCTGATTGATATTCTCCAGGGATATAATCTGACTTGTTATGCGCAAGTGTAGCATGCCAGGCAATGGCGTCATCGACAATCTGGGTGATGGCATTGCCTTCAGAATACCAGCTCTTCATAGTATAGCAGGATTCCAGGGCAACTGGCCCGTTCTTCCAAGCTTCCGGTATCAGGTTATGTGCCGGCCAATAAGAGTCTTCATGATGATTCCATCCACTGCCCTCGGGAAGG
>JAZGGT010000637.1:0-2568 GCA_036480555.1 Bacteroidales bacterium
ATCATCCAAAAGCTTATTCGGGCTCTTCTGCCAAAACAAAATCCATTTGTCTTTTAGCCAGGTTGGCCCTTGCCACTTCTATCATTAATTCGTCACCCAGCTGGAATTGTCTTCCGGTCTTTTTACCAACAAGGCGGTAATTATCTTCATCATAATCATAAAAATCATCGGTCAGGTCCCTCATGGAAATCATCCCTTCGCATTTACAACCCACCAGCTCAACGTATATCCCCCACTCGGTAACACCCGAGATCACTCCTTCGAAAACCTCTCCGATTTTGTCACTGAGGAATTCCACCTGCTTGTACTTGATGGATGCCCACTCAGCATTCATTGCCTTGCGCTCCATTTCTGAAGTATGTTTACAGCGGGCTTCATACTTTTGATGGCTCTTGGAATCCCCTCTCTTCAGGTAATGGTCCAGCAGGCGGTGGACCATCATATCCGGATAACGCCGTATGGGGGAGGTAAAATGCGTATAATAGGGGAAGCCCAATCCGTAATGCCCGATGTTCATCGTGGAATATACCGCCTTGGCCATGGCACGGATGGCCAGGTTCTCTATCATGTTCTGTTCCTTTTTTCCCCGGATCTCATCCATCAGGTGGTTGATCGATCCTGCGATCCTTTTTTGTCCACTGGTCTGTATGCTATATCCCAGGCGTTTGATAAAATAAGCAAATGATTCAAGCTTCTCCTGGTTTGGTTTATCATGGATACGGTATACAAAGGTTTTATTTTTTGTCTCCGGTGCGGCATTGGATGATGTACCAGGCTCCATTTTTGTCCCGGCTGGTTTCCCGATAAACTCAGCCACCTTTTTATTGGCCAGCAGCATGAATTCCTCGATCAGCTGGTTGGATTCCTTGTTTTCCTTGTAATATACCCCGGTGGGATACCCGCTCTCATCGATTAGGAATTTCACTTCCACCCGTTCGAAGGAGAATGATCCCTCGTTAAACCTTTTTTCCCGAAGGATCTGGGCCAGATTATGTAAATGGAGCATTTCTTTGCGAAGGTCTCCCTGTCCGGTTTCAATAATATTCTGGGCCTCTTCGTAGGTAAACCGGCGGTTTGAAAGGATGACCGTCCGGCCAAACCATTGATCCACCACATTTGCCTTATCATCCATCTCGAATATAGCAGAGTAACATAGCTTTTCTTCATCCGGGCGGAGAGAGCAAACCAGGTTGGATAATTTTTCCGGCAGCATGGGCACTACCCTGTCCACCAGATAAACAGAAGTAGCCCTTTCGTATGCTTCCTGGTCCAGCAAGCTCTTTGGTTTCACATAATGGGTCACATCTGCAATATGTATACCCACTTCCCAGTTCCCGTTTTTGAGTTGCTGCAGGGAGAGGGCATCATCAAAATCCTTGGCATCGGCCGGATCGATTGTGAAAGTAGTTACCTTGCGGAAATCCCGCCTTTCGGCATAATCCTGGGTGCTTATCTGAACAGGTACAAGTTCAGCGGCTTTTTCAACTTCATTTGTGAATTTTGAAGGCAGCTCAAATTCAGCAAGGATGGCATGCATCTCTACATCATGGACCCCGGGTTCACCGAGGACTTCAATAATCTCCCCAACAGGATTTTTGGAACCTTTTGGCCATTCGGTGATCTTAGCGATGGCTTTTTGTCCAGCTTCAGCCCCATTCAGTTTATCGGGGGGTATGAACAGGTCATAGGGCATTTCCTTGATGTCAGGATTCAGGAAAGCCCAGTGTTTGGAGACCTCCACAATCCCCACAAAGGTTTTCCTGGCCCGTTCAATGATCTCGACAACTTCCCCTTCGACACGTTTTCCACTTCTGCGGGCGTACAAGTAGACCTTCACATAATCCCCGTTCAGGGCATGGTTAAGGTTGTTGCGTGAAATAAAAGCATCCTCTTCCAGGGCATCCGATAAAATAAAGGCATACCCGAACTGGGTCATATCAACCGTACCGAAAATATATCCCCCTTTCGATTTAAGCTTGTATTTGCCTGGGTATACTTCCACCAGATCTCCTTTTTCTGCCAGGTGTTCCAGGATGGGAATGATCTGCCGCCGTGTAGAAACATCTTTAAAATTAAGCCTCTTTGCCAGCTGTTTATAGTTGAAGGTTTGGTTCGGGCGGTTGGTGAACTCCTGCATTACCTGGTTGGTAAGAGCATCCCTTGATGTATGTTTTTTCTTTTTTGTCATATCAATAAAGTTTTCTAATTTTCAATTAAATAAAATACATGCAATAACTGCCATGATATGGAATTATCTTACAAACAAATTATAAAGACCCTGCTTTTCAGTGTTTTAATAATCTGCTGCGTACAAGGGTATGTCTTTAGCCAGGATGATGAATCAGACCATTTTTATTCCGATACCCTGTCCATACAGGTTGATCTTTTCAGCCTGGAGGATCCTATGGACATAACATTAAAATTTGATATTAAAAGTTACCAGCGGGGAAAAATGAAAGGAAAATACCTGCCTGTCCAGCTAACCTACCATGTGAACGATACCCTGGATATCAATAAGAAGGTAAGGGTTAAGGCCAGGGGAGAGTTCAGGAGAGAGTATTGTATTTT
>JAZGGT010000638.1:0-3683 GCA_036480555.1 Bacteroidales bacterium
CAATCAGCATGTAACCCGGGACATTGAAATTGCAAACGAAGCAGAATAATTTTACTTTTAGACATAAAATAAATCTGTACAATGAAAAAAACACTCCTTTTTACAGCTTGTCTGATCCTGATCCTGACCGTTCAGAGATTACAGGCACAAGCGACCGGCCAGGTAAAAGTCTGGGAGGAAACCATCACCCTGCCGACTTACAAAATGAATCCCAATGATCCCAATCCTGCCTTTTTCAGGAACCAATCCTACCAGGGTGCAAGCAGGGTGATCTATCCCTATCCCTTGCAGGACAACTTTACCAATGAAAAAGTGGATCAGCAGTACAATGCCCTGTTCCTGGAAAATGAGTTTCTCAAGGTCTGTGTCATGCCTGAGATTGGTGGCAGGTTGTTCTATGCAACAGATAAAACCAACGGGTATGAGATGTTCTACCGGCAGCATGTCATCAAACCGGCTTCGATCGGGATGACAGGTGCATGGATATCCGGGGGGATTGAATTCTGTGTCTTTCATCATCACAGGGCATCCACCCATATGCCGGTGGACTATAGGCTAACGGATAATCCAGATGGGAGCTCGACCATCTGGATAGGTGAATTCGAGCCCCGCCACCGGATGAACTGGACCATTGGGATCACACTTTATCCCGGGAAATCATACCTGGAGGTGGCAGGAACCCTGATGAATACAACGGAAAATATCAACTCCTTCCTCTATTGGGCTAATGTAGCGACCCATGTTAATGAAGATTACCAGGTCATTTTCCCGCCCTCGGTTGATTTTGCCGTTTTTCATTCAAAAAACAGTTTTGCTCACTGGCCCGTTACCAGGGAAGCCTATGCCGGGAAGGAATACTACCGGAATGGCATTGATGCAAGCTGGTGGAAAAACCATCCCCTTCCGAATTCATTCTTTGCCTATGACCTGAAAGAAGGATTTTTGGCTGGCTATGATTATTCAAAGGATGCGGGAACCGTCCATATATGCAATCCGAATATAGTCAAAGGTGCCAAGCTCTGGGAATGGGGACCCGGTTACATGGGTTCCATGTGGGACACAAAAGTGCTCACCGATGAAGACGGTCCATATGCAGAACTGATGACCGGGGCCTATTCGGATAACCAGCCTGATTACAGCTGGATCAAGCCATACGAGGTCAAGCAGTTCAAACAATACTGGTATCCCCTCAGGGAAACAAAGGGGGTGTGCAATGCCAACCTGGAGGCCAGCATTAACCTGGAAGTCAGGGAAAATGGCCGGGTCTTTATCGCAGCCAACACTACCGGAAAGATGGAGGATGCTGTGATAGTGTTAGATCATAAAGGCACTACCATCCTGGAAAAATCCATCAGCATTGATCCTGGAAATCCCTACACGGAGATACTTTCCCTTGAAGGAGATATCCTCGGGAATGACCTGAAATTGAGTTTACTGAACAGTTCAGAACAGGAGATCATCTCCTATCAGGCAGATCCGCCAGGACCTGTTCCCCCGCTGCCGGAAGCCATTGTTCCACCGGCGGAGCCATCTGAGATAGAAACCACTGAGGAGCTGTATTACACGGGTCTGCGGATCAGGCAGTTCCATAATGCAAGGATGAGGCCGGAGGACTATTTTCTGGAGGCACTGGCCCGGGATCCGCTGGATGTAAGGTGTAATACGGCCATGGGGATCATACACAAGGAAAAGGGTGAAACAGGCGAAGCAAAAAAATACCTGAGGAAAGCCATCTCCCGCTTAACCAGGGATTATACCAGGCCCAGGGATTGTGAACCGCTCTATCATCTGGGGGTGATACTGAAGAATGAAGGCAGTTATGATGCGGCCATTGACACATTGTACAGGGCGGCATGGGATTATGAGTTCAGGTCAGCATCCTATTTTCAACTGGCCCAGCTTCTCAGCTTGCAGGGAAAATATAATGATGCATTGGAAGCCGTTGAGGAATCACTCCTTGTCAATGCAATGAACATCAACGCCTTGTGCTTAAAAACCAGCCTGCTTCGCCGGACAGAAAACCATGAACAGGCCGTGCTCGAAGCAGAAAAGATCATCCTGATTGATCCACTGAATAAGTACGCTGTAAACGAACTGCGGATGATTCATGATCAACAGGATGAGCTTGATGCTGCAAGGAAAAATGAAATTACCCTGAAAAAATTGCTGAGGGATTATCCTGAAAATTACCTTGAGCTGGCAGTTGATTACATGAATTCAGGTTTAATACATGAAGCCACCCAACTTTTACAGATTGCCAAGGCTTCCGGCACCGCCGAATTGAGCGGATATCCCAGCATCCATTATTACCTGGGATACCTGCATCACCTGATGGGGGATGCCCAGGCCGCCAGGGATTATTTCCGGCTGGGGATGACATTGCCGGTTGATTATTGTTTCCCTTTCAGGCTGGAAACACTGGAGGTTTTTAAAACAGCCATGGAGTATCAGCCGGATGATGCAAAAGCTTATTACTATGCAGGGAACATCTTGTTTGATAAGCAACCTCAAAAAGCCATGGAGTCCTGGGAAAGGGCTGCCAGTCTGGAACCTGCTTTGGCCGTAGTCCACAGGAACCTGGGATTCGGGTACTACCAATATGCCGGGGATATTGATAAGGCCATAACCGCCTATGAGACGGCACTTTCCCATGATAACACACAGCCCAAATACTATGCAGAGCTGGACAGACTATATGAAAGGCGGGGTGATCCGCTTGAAAAAAGACTGGAATGGCTGACCGCAAACCATGAATATGTGGCCGGACGGCAGGATGGGTTATTGCAGGAAATTAAGGTTCTTGTGAATACTGGTGGTTATGACAGGGCCATTGATCTTATGAAGAAAACTTATTTCTATCGGCAGGAAGGTTCTGAACAACTTCATAATTTTCATGTAACAGCGCATATATTGAGGGCAAAAGAGTTACTGGCACAAGGTTCCTATGAAATGGCCGTCGAAGACATGCTTGCGGCAGATATTTACCCGGAGAATCATAGGGTAGGCAGGGATACGGCTTATTACAGGAATCCCCAGATAAATTACTATACCGGCCTGGCTTATGAATTGCAGGGAGATAAAAGCCTTGCAAAAACGTATTATAACAAAGCCATAATATCAACCAGCAGGGATCCAGGGAACCAGTATTACAGGGCAAAGGCATATCGGAAGCTGAAGCAGAAAAAAGCTGCAGGGGCCTTGCTGGAGGATATTATCAAAATTGGAGAAGAACGGGTTGAATCTTCGGGGGAGGTGGACTTCTTTGCAAAGTTCGGGGATGATCAGACTGACAGGCAGCGAAAGGCTGATGGGTACTATTTATTGGGACTGGCACATATGGGGGAAGCTGAGACTTCACGCGCGAAAGAATATTTTGAAAAATCGGCCAGCTTGGATATAAACCAGTTATGGGCCAGGGTATACCTGGATGAATTGAATAATAACAAATAGAATTATTGTGAAAAAACCAATCTTAGGTCTATACATTTACCTGATATCGGTACTATTCATTGTATGCTTCGAGGGCTGCGGCCTGAAGAAAGATCCCGACGGGGCAGATTCACCGCCAAACATCCTTTTCATCATGACTGACCAGCAGTTTGCCGGCATGATGAGCTGTACCGGGAATGCTTACCTGGAAACCCCTGCACTGGACAGGCTGGCGGCTTCCGGGATGCGCTTTG
>JAZGGT010000639.1:0-3243 GCA_036480555.1 Bacteroidales bacterium
CTTGCCCAGAATCTTTGAGGCTTTCTGTATCTGTCCGTTGACCACCAACCATCTCGGACTCTTAGGGATGGTTGTAACAAGAAGGAAGAATAGCAGGGCCGGAATGGCCTCCATCCCCAGCATGGCCCTCCAGACCTCATCTTTAAATACTAATTGTAGTGACTCACTATCCAATAAACCAAATCCGGAACTGTTCAATAAGCGGGCATTGACAAAATATGAACATAAAATTCCTAATGCTATGGAAAACTGGTAAAGGGCCACAAGCCTCCCTCTTATTCCTGGGGGGGAAATCTCTGAGATATAAAGCGGAGATAACATGGACGCAATTCCGACACCCATTCCGCCAACTATTCTGTATAACACCAATGTACTGAACGACCCGGACACCGCACATCCAATGGCCGATATTGAGAACAGGATACCTGCAAGCAGGAGGATAATTTTCCGTCCGTATTTATCACTCAGCCATCCTGCCACGGAAACACCAGCTATGCATCCTACAAGGGCAGATCTTACATACCAGCCTTCCATGGCTGCAGCCAGTCCTAACTGCGTACGAACAAAAGCGAGGGTACCTGAGATAACTGCCGTATCGTATCCAAATAGAAATCCGCCCAATGATGCAATGATTGCTAGCCAGAAAATGTAAAACCTTTTCTTTCCGTCCTCCATGCCTGAAAATCCTTATATGCTATTTGAGATAATTACCGCCTCAATATTGAGATAATCAGCTATCTTTTTAATGGTCTCAGCATGATGCCCGATCCCCAGTGCGAAATGATGCGTTGGTCCCTCGGCAACCCATCTCTTCAGGAATGTGATGACATCCGGTTTGAAAAATCCCCTGGTATTCGTATTTCCGGTCGGGGGGATGGGACCCGCAACAGATTCGCCCTCCGCAATGACAAACTTGAATTTCCCTTCGTAAGTAGATGAAATACTGAGCATGGTAATGGGCCCTTCTTTTATTTTAAATTCCACACTTGCCCCGCTGCCAGGTTTCCCATGGTACTTGATCAGGCTTCTCAATGCAGGTTTACTGTCAGCAATATTTATGTGATGGGGACCGTCATGTCCAACCAGGATAAAGCCTCCATTGAAATCTATCGGGTGAAATTCTGCAAAACTGCCCCCGATCTCCAGCCTGTCCATGATCAGCATGGCAATACATGTCTTGAGATCTGATTCCCCGCACATCGGAAAACCTGCCGCAGTGAGCAGCGAATTGCCAACGATCAGGTTGGTAACGACGGTTCTCAGATCAGAGCCTTCCAGGGATTCATAATAGTAGGCCAATCCATCTAATTTTTTTTCATCCACAAATTGATTCAGGGCAATGCTCACTTTTGCAGCCGTATACAGGTCCTCATCGGTAAGTTTCCGTGTTATGGGGTCGGAGACGGGGACGGGCGTTTCAAAGAAATCAAGAATGGTTTTTTGATGTTTGCTGATTTCTTCCTCTTTTACCTGATTAAAGTGATTTAATATATCTTCTGCCTCTGTTTGTACGATATGACAACCGAATGCTGATGTGAACATGGTGGGATCAGAATGCATGTCCAGCATTGATTCGATGGGATGTCCAAAATGTCCAATCCTGGCATTCTTAAGGTCATGCAATACCTTGGCAATCTGGCAGTATCTGGTAATTTCTGCATCTGCTGCAGGATCATCTTCCAGGGTCCCAATGATGACATCAGGCACCGGTTTTCCCATTCGAACGGCTACACCGGCAAATTCAGGAACAGAGCAGACATCATCATTGGCCAGTTGCATATGTGTGGAAGCCTTGGTATAATCCAGTGCTTTCAGTGGCTGGAGTGCAACCATAACAATGGGGACATCAATATTCCTGATAATTGTCCCAAAAGTGCTGGATGTAGCATAGGTAACCATATCACAGAAGATCAGATCCAGGTTGGCCGCCTTCAATTTTGGTACGAGATCATAGGCAGTTTCCGCATCATCCACCATGCCAAAATCAACAACATGAACATCAGAAATATTAAGTTTTTCTATGAATTTTTTTTGCTTGATTAGCAGTTCATCAAGTAAACCTTCAAACTGTTCCCAGTACTTCCAGTAACCTACTCCGAAAACCCCAATATTTGCCTGTAATGGTTTTCTTCGTGAGATGATGTTTGTTTCCATAGAATATTGGTTTTAGATTATTTAAGATACACGACTTTCTGTGCCAATATCAATTAATTTTCTGCTATACAATTCAAGGGGTTGGATTTTCCGTATCGTCAATAATAAAATAATGAATGCCAGGGGGTACAATATTCCGGAAGCGATCCACATGGGAAGGTATGAATAATTCTCAACGATCTTCCCGATCATAGGGTTGATCAGTAGCCCGGCAATGGCCCCTGCTGATCCACACATTCCAACCACGGTAGAGGTTGCATTTTTGCCGAACAATTCACTTGTGATGGTGATATAATTTGTGATCCAGAATCCATGGGCAAACATTATCAGGGACATAAAGACTATGGCAATTTCTGCGCTTGATGCGACTACCGTAAGCGGTGCTACCATTGTCAGCCCTGCAGCCAATCCCATGACAGTTTTTCTTGCGCGGTTCACCGACATGCCTGATTTTACCATGCGGTCGGATAATCCGCCTCCAATAATATTTGAAATTCCAAGGGCAAAAAACGGGATCCAGAATAATTCACCGATCCGTTCAAAGGAAACACCCCGCTCCTCACTTAAATACTTGGGTATCCAGAACATAAAAAAATAAAAAACCGGATCGAGTAAGAACCGCATCGAAATCAAGCCCCAGGCTTCTTTTGTCTGGAGGATCTGTTTTATCGGTACAGATATCTTTTTAGTTTTCTTTTCCTGTTCCTGTTCCTTATCTTCTTCAATAAGGGCTAATTCCTTTTCTGTAATGAAGGGTGATTTCTGGGGTTTATGAAAGAAAATCAGCCACACGAGTACCCATATACCGCCGAATATGCCTGTGGCCACAAAGGCACCTCTCCAGCTAAAAAGTGTGATCAGGTAAACTGTTAAGGGTGGGGCAATTACGGCACCAAGTGCAGCTCCTCCTATGGCAATGCCCATGGCCGAGGCTCTCTGTTTCTGGGGGAACCATTCAGTCACGCCTTTGGCTGCACCGGGAAAACATCCCCCTTCGCCAATTCCCAGGAAGAACCGGGCCGTACCGAGATGCCAGACATTTTGCACTGCACCATGCATGGCATTGGAAATGGACCATAGTCCCACAGA
>JAZGGT010000640.1:0-9777 GCA_036480555.1 Bacteroidales bacterium
ACTTTGAGGATCACCATCATGCCTCCAACATAATACAGGAAGGTTGCAATGCCCCAGAGCCAGGCCCGGTAGATGTCGCTCCTCCCGGCAACCAGGAAAAATAATGCCGCGATGAAGACAGGTCCGACAAGATGACCGATTAACTCTTTTCGGCCATATTTATCGAGTTTTACTTTTTCTCGTGGCATGTCAACGGGATTTTATTTCAATAGATATGCCCATCTTTTTCATCAATTCTGTAGCATTCATAGTCTGGCAGACACCACTGCGGAGTTTGTAATCATAGATAAACTCCTCTTTGTCGATCTGCACTTCAAAGCAAAAATTCCTGATATGACCCGGGAACTCGGTTTCCAGTTTGCTGAGTTCCAGGTCATGTGTGGCAATGAGTCCCGCACTATTCAATTCAATCATCTGCCGGATAAACATCTCGGAACCAAAATGCTTGTCCCGTGAATTTGTTCCCTTCAGGATCTCATCGAGCAATACAAGGGAATGCTGACCCTGGTTATGAATTTCAATGATCCTGCGAAGCCGTTTTAATTCTGCATAAAATGTGGATTCCCTGCTGCTCAGTGAATCCCTGATCCTCATGCTGGTGAATATATCAATGGGTATGAACTGCATCTTCCTGGCCATCACAGGAGCTCCGGCAGCTGCAAGGACCAGATTCACCCCTACGGTACGCAGAAAGGTACTTTTTCCGGCCATATTGGATCCGGTGATCAGCATAAACTGCCCGAAATGATCAATCCTGATATCATTGGGAATATTCTCACCGGGAAGTATCAGGGGATGGCTGAGTAATTCTGCCCGGATGATGGGGCCTTCCTGATCCGGTATGGGAAAAACCGACTCCGGAACATTGAATCGGAAGCCTGCCAGGCTGTTCAGTGCTTCGAATTCCCCAAGTACAGCAAACCAGCCTGGTAACTCGCGGGCACTGTTTTTTTTCCATTTTTCCAGGCGCAGGATACATTGCAGATCCCACATCAGCAATCCATTCAAAACGACTCCCATGATCATGTTCAGTCTCCTGTCGAAATCAACAACAATGCGGGCGAGGGATCGCAATTTTTGTCCCACACTCCTGCCATCAGATCTCAGTTCCTCCTGGAGTGCCTGTAACCGGGCTGATTTAAACTTTTCCCCTTCGACGAGTCTTATGAGATCAGCGTATTTGACAAGCAGTTCGTACTTACGGCTTATCTGGTTGTGATGATGGTTGATCCGCCTGAGATTCCAACCTGCCAATCCAAGCTGGATGAGGATAAATGTAACCGGTATGTTCCATGGAATCAGCCAGGAAACCAATGCCAGGCTGCTAATTGTAAGCAAGGGAAGAAGGATGAGCAGGCTTCTGTAAATCCTGTTGCCCAGCATCATGGGCCGCGTAGAAAGCCAGTCAATGAGAGCTTCATAATCCTGTTCTGTCTCCTTCGAGAGTCTGCCACTGGCATAAAATTCCTGCCGCCAGTCAAGCTTACCACTAAGTTCTGCTACAGCTTGCTGTCTTTCCACTATTATTGCTGGCTCAGCGGGATGAGACAGCCAGCCGGCCAGACATTCCCTCCCCTTGGCTATACTGGTACGGTTTAGGTACTGGAACAGGGATCTTTCACCAAAAATATCAAGATCGGAGGTATAGGGGTGTTCCGGATCAATGTATGGCTGTCCCCTGTCAAGATCACTAAAATCCCACCTGAGTGCATTTATTTCCAATTTATTGATTTCGAGCAGTTCTTCCAGGAGTTTTTTCCTTTTTGAAAGCTTCGAACTACGGTTCACGAAAAGAAGAAGGATGCTGATGGCCGCAAGGGCAGATCCAATCGCCATGTAGATGTTTACGGGCAATAGTTTGACCAGTAGGAAGATAGCAGCTGCAAAAGAAAGAAGGCGGAACAGGGAATACCAGTTACTACGTTTTTTTATGCTTGCAATTTCAGTCTCACATGTTGCTATCCTTGACCGGTAGATATGCACTGCATGCTGGCCCATTATTTCAGGATTTCATCAAGGATTTTTTCGGCATCCTCAACAAACTTTGCACATCTGGACTGAAAGTATCCTTCCCGTTCAGCCTCTACTATTCCTTCCTTGGATTGAAGGTCGACACCCAGTAGTTCCCTGCAATTAAGGTTGCTATGAAGCTCTATGAAGCGCCTGTTAAATTCCTCGATGAGGCCATAAGTTTTATCCCGTGAGGATTCATCATCCGGGTTAACCCGCCCATGGAGAGCACCGATCACCATATAGGCCCCTGTTACAGCACCGCATGTTTGCTGCATCTTTGCCATGCCAGCTCCGAAACCGGTAGCAATTTTCAGTGAGTCCGTAACCGAAAGACCTGTAAGATCTGACTTGGCAGCCAGAACTGATTGAGCACAATTAAGTCCCATGTCAAAAAGTTTGTGGGCAGCATCTTTTGTCATAATTCCTTGAAAAGTTTTGGTTATTATCCCGGGAAATTAGGTATTTTTATTCCACCTTTCAACCCAGGTATGAAAAAATGGTTGGTATCATTGACATAGTGATGATAGTAGTGATGGTCTGCCTAGCATGGGCCATCACATCTATGGTGCTGATTATAAGCAAGGTGGAAAAAAGCGGAACCAGGATCAATTTTTTTCTGATCAAGCTTTTTATTTTTAAGTACATCTCGCAGTACAATGAGTTGACAGTGAAAGAAAAGGGTAAAGTGGGTCCCCTGTTCTATCATTTCATTGTTCCAATGTGGCTTGCCTTTGCCGGGGTGCTTGTCTGGATTATTTTTTCTCTCTAGGCAGATCCTAATCACGCTTCTTTCCATAGATGAAATCACCTATCCCACGGATCCTTACCATTTCATCCTCGGTTAAGGGTCCAAGGTTAAGGGTCTCCAGGTTTTCCTGCATCATTTCAAGGCTTCGTGCACCTGTCATGCAAAGGTCAACAGATGGATTGCTGAGTACAAAGCGATAACATTCAGTTGCCGTGAGCGGTTTTTCACCCGCTGGCATTTTCTTCTCCTTAAGTAATTGTCCCCAGCGGGTAGCAGTATAAACCACTATTCCCGGTTTGTTCTCTGTTGGAAGCAGGGGGAAGACATCATTTTCCGCTCCGCTGTTCACTGCATTGTATCTGACATGGTAAACATCAACAAGACCATCCCTGGTTAACTCTGCAAACACTTTCCGGTTATGGCTTGATACTCCGAGATATCGTGCCAATCCCTGCTCTTTTAATCGGATGGCCCAGTTCATGACTGACTTACGGGGCAGGCCGGAGTAATACCCCAGCATAAGTTCATCCACGTATTCCAGTCCCATTTTCCTCAATCCTTTCATAAAATGCTTCTGTCCGATCAGGGGACTGTGGGTATAATCATAGATGGCGACAACAAGTTCATCCCTTTTTCCTTTTGCAGTGATGTTCTTAATGGCTTTTATCATTTCTTTCGACCGGCCCTTTATGAAACTGCCAATGTTAAAGTAATTGCAGCCTCTCTCGAAAGCTTCCTCAAAAGTTTTTGCCCGGGCGCCATAACTGGAAGAAATACCCAGTCTGCCAACCCTCAATCCGGTTCTTCCCAATGTGATTTTTTCTTTGAAATCCATATTATTTGTCCATCATGTTAAATTCAATCTCCTGTCCCAATGAAAGAATAAAACTACCGGTAGCAACAGGTACCTTGATCCTGCCCGTACAGGACTTTTCAAAGGTATAAAGGATGGTTCCGAGTACCAGGTCTTCCAACCGGTTGTCGCTGCCTGTCTCCACACTTATTTCACGGAGTACTGTAAAACCTGACACGGGGTTTCTCAGACATGCCGGATCTATCATCAGTCCTATCATGGCCATCTGCAGGACGCTTGCTGCATTTCCTTCCAGGTCAGAAATGGTTGATACATCCTGTTCCCCTCCGGTGACCATAAATTTATCATCGCTGAAATCGGTCCAGGTATTTCCCGGCATAATCTCTATTACCCAGGCATCCTGTTCTACTGCCACCGAAACATCATCTGGATTGGGGACCTTGAGCCTTTCAATGGCTAAATCATGCTCTCCCCGGCTTATATTCAGTTCCAGGTTTAACTCATCCTGGAAAGAAACATGGTTCCTGAGGAATATGGCCCTGACATGTTGATCATCAAGCATTACAGGTACAGGGCCTATATGGTAGATCTTCTGCTGGCCTGAAGGATGATCATTTGAAACGAAGAATGAACTGATCATGCACATATCTTCATCCATCCCCAACCTGAGTATGTAAATTTCATCGCAGGGAACAGATAGGAGGGATAAGGGATATTCATGATTGTTTTCCATGTGGATCAATGAAAGTCCATCGTAATTGCAGACGTCCGCACCCGGGATGGTATGGCCCAACTGGTCAGCCATGGCTACTGTGGCACAGAATCCTGTCGGCACTGATGTTTGAATAACTTCAAGTACAGGTAGGATCGGCGGTTGACGGAAAAATCCACCTATCATATCGGCTTTTTGCTCCAGATGCTCGCATCCTGATAAAAACAGGAACAGGAACAACCAGGTCAGGTATTTGCTTACTGCTTTCATTAGGTTGCTTGTGAACAATATACGGAATCTGCCGGTCATAAGTTATTTGAGATATTAAAGCATAAATGGAATAAACATTTTCGTCCCGTTCATATATTCTACATAGTCCTGTCCAAACCTTTTGATCATTTCCTTTTCCTCCACCCTTGCAGTAAGATACAGGGCCAGCAAGTTCACAAGAGCGAGGATAAGACTGAGTCGGTTAAGATCTTTCATCATGACCCCGAAACCGCCCAGGATCAGTGAAAGATATAAGGGATGGCGTATATACTTGTATAATCCTGAGGTGATCAGGGCGGTGGTTTCTTCCATTCCATCCGCTGGTTTTCCATGATGATAGAACAGGTAAAATCCGAAGAAAGCTATCAGCAATGAGCTCCCCAGCAGCAACCAGGAGATCAACTGGTACCAGGCAAGCGCGTTATTGAACCATACGTGGTTGTTCAGAAGCACTAGGATGAGGATGCTTTCGAATGAAACAAACCTGAATATGCCATGATACCTTTTATCTTTTAATGAAACAATCCAGGATAACCAGGCATTGACAATGGTCAGCATAATTAAGATGATGAGTTCAACCTTGCTCATCGTCAGGATTTGAGATATTTTTCGAAAACTGCAGCATCAAAGGGTGCTCCATGTGAGGGATAGATCCGCCTGGCCCCTTCATCCAGTAATAACTGCCAGCTCCGCTTCATGGTCTCCAGGTCATCCCCCAGGACGAAAGGCCCCGGTCCCGATATCCTTGGAAATCCACTCATCGCAAGGTCTCCCACAAAGGCCTCACCGCTTTCCAAGACAAGGGACATGGAACCGGCCGTATGGCCGGGAGTATGAATGATCTTTCCATTGATCTGGAACTCTTCCAGGGAAAAATGATTATCGTTAAGGCCGTGATCCACCGGAACGGGTTCAATGGCCCTGTTCACCATAGGTTTGAGGGTCCAGAGAAAAGCTGTTAAAAACTTACCCCATGGTCCTATTCCTCCGGGCATGATGATTGTGCCCTTTTCAACCAGTTCTTTATCAAGATGATGCATTGCTGATTTCGCGCCGGTCAACTGGCTGATCCCGGCCAGGGAACCCATATGATCAAAATGCATATGGGAGATAAAGATCAGTTTTATCTGGGCAGGGGCAATCCTGAGCTGATCCAGTTTATGCCGGAATTTTTCGACGGCATTCGGGGGACCCGCATCTACCATGACGTAATCTTCCCCTCCCCTGATCAGGTAACAATTGGTCATCCCGAGTTTCAACGGAATGATATTATGATCCTGCTTGTTCATATATACTTTTTATTTAACTTTAAAACCGATCTATTATCAATTAAAATTACATATAATGGACCAACAATCCTTAGAACGGCGCACTTTTATTAAGCATGTAACAATGGCCGGAGCAGGTGCCATACTTATTCCCGCATTGTTGCCCAAATCTGCCCTGGGGATGGATACCAATGAGGCACTCAAGGATAAAAAGGTATTACTCGTTTTTGGAGGATGGAAGGGCCATGAACCGGAAAAATGCCGGGATATCTTCGTGCCCTGGACGGAATCAGAAGGAGCAGATGTCACCGTCTCCGATAACCTGGATATTTACACGGATAAGGAGCTGATGGAGAGTCTTGACCTGGTTGTCCAGTTATGGACCATGGGAGAGATCACCAGGGAACAGGAGGCCGGATTGCTGGAGGCTGTTAAGGGAGGTGTCGGGATTGCCGGGTGGCACGGCGGGCTGGGAGATTCATTCAGGAACAATGTGGCCTACCAGTTCATGGTCGGCGGACAATGGGTTGCCCATCCCGGTGGCGTGATAGATTATGAAGTGAATATCACAGACAATAAGGACAACGTGACCAAGGGATTGAAAGATTTCAAAATGCATTCTGAGCAATACTACATGCATGTGGATCCCAATATGAAAGTGCTGGCTACTACGACATTCACGGGTGAACATGCAGAATGGATCGATGGTACTATCATACCGGTTGTATGGAAAAAGGTCTATGGAAAGGGCCGGGTATTTTATTCATCCCTGGGGCATGTGGCCGCAGATTTTGATGTGCCCGAAGCCCTTGAGATCCAGAAGCGGGGGATACGGTGGGCGAGCAAGAGCAAGTATAAGCCCCTGCCTGAATGGGTACAGCCTGTGTATCCCGGAAAATAGTTCCCCTTACACATTTGTTCATCTACGCTGGATAAGCGTTAAAAAAATGTTATCCTGTCAGTATTGCATTCTGTAACCGGCTCATTTTAATATATTGCCAGTATGAATGCAAGAAATAAGATACTCGTGCTATTCGCCCATCCGGCCCTGCATAAATCCAGGGTCAACCGGCAACTGATCAGTGCCATTAAAGATATTGAGGACCTTACATTCCACAATCTATATGAGGAGTATCCTGATTTTCACATCGATGTGAAGCGTGAGCAGGATCTGTTGCTGGACCATGACATATATATCTGGCAGCATCCCTTTTACTGGTATAGCTCCCCGTCGATTCTCAAAGAATGGATAGACCTGGTACTGAAACATGGATTTGCTTATGGCCGAACAGGCACAGCCCTGAAGGGCAAGAAGATTTTTTCAGCCATCACAGCCGGGGGAAGGAGGGAAGTATACCAGGAAGGCAATATGAATAATTTTACCATTCCTCAATTCCTGGCCCCATTCAGACAAACAGCCAGGCTATGTAATATGGTTTACATGCCTCCCTTTGTTACACACGGCACACACATGCTTTCGGAAGATGAGATCCATGCAGCTGCATTGGATTACAGGAAAATCCTGATATCCCTGAGGGATCAGATTTTTAGTGATGAGGATATATGGCGTTGTAACTATCTGAATGACCTCCTTGAGTTAACTCAGAAATAGGAATCATGCACAGCCAGGATTTCTTTTACCAGGCCATTATATTCCTGACAGCAGCGGTTGTTTCTGTTCCCCTGGCGAAGCGCCTGGGACTTGGATCCGCACTTGGTTACCTTCTCGCAGGTGTCCTGATCGGACCCTATTTTCTAAAACTGGTAGGAGCGGAAGGGACAGATATCATGCATTTCGCCGAGTTCGGAGTGGTCATGATGCTCTTCCTGATCGGGCTTGAGGTGAAACCTTCGCTGCTCTGGAATATGCGCAGGTCCATCTTTGGATTGGGGGGACTGCAGATGTTGATCACTACCCTGATTATCGGTGGCATCAGTATGCTGTTTGGATTGAATGTATTACAGGCCATTGCCATTGGTTTGATTTTCTCCATGTCATCCACGGCCATTGTATTGCAAACACTTGCCGAGAAAGGACTGATGAAGACACCAGCCGGGCAGGGGAGTTTCTCTGTACTGCTTTTCCAGGATATAGCCGTCATACCCATCCTGGCTATTCTCCCGCTGATGGCCAACCAGGTGCGGACAAGATCTGTAGACCTGCACGAACCTGTATTAAATGAAACTACAGTATCTGCGTTGCCGGGCTGGCAGCAGGTTTTTCTGATTGTTGGATTGGTCGCACTGATCATTTTCGGTGGCCGCTTCCTGGCCCGGTATGTTTTTCGGTTTATTGCCCAGACGGGCTTGCGTGAAATATTTACTGCCACAGCACTTTTGCTTGTCATAGGCATTGCCGTAGCCATGGATAGGGTAGGTTTATCTCCCGCTCTTGGTACTTTCCTCGCTGGTGTGGTCCTGGCCGATAATGAATACCGGCACGAGCTTGAAGCGAACATAGAACCTTTCAAGGGTTTGTTGCTGGGATTATTCTTTATTGCTGTCGGTTCCAGTATGGATTTTAAGATCTTTGCAGACCAGCCGGGCACAGTGCTGGGGATACTGGGGATACTGATCCTGGTAAAGTTTATTGTTCTCCTTTTTCTGGGAAGGTTTTTCAGGATGCGAACCGGGCAGGAGATCCTTTTCTCTTTTGCCCTGGCTCAAACCGGTGAATTTGCCTTTGTCCTGATATCATTTTCCAGCCAGAATGCCATTCTTCCTGAACAGGTGTCCGGGATTATGCTGATCGTTGTGGCACTTTCCATGCTGGTCACACCCCTGTTGCTGATTATCAATGACAGGCTTGTCCAACCCTTATTCATTAAAGCACAAAAGGAACAGGAACCTGATGAGATCGCCGAACAGGATAACCCGGTACTAATCGCTGGTTTTGGAAGGTTTGGTGTGGTAATCGGACGCTTTCTCCGTGCCAATGGGATCGGTGCAACCGTCCTGGATTCCAATCCTGATAATATTAGTTTTCTCCGTAAATTAGGTTTTAAGGTGTACTATGGTGACGCCAACCGTGCTGATCTGTTGGAGGCTGCCGGGGCTGAAACAGCCAAGGTTCTCATCGTGGCAGTAGATGACCGTGAACAGATCAATCACATTATTGAACAGGTACAGCGAAAATATCCCCACCTGCGGGTATATGCAAGGGCATACGATGTGAGACATGCATTTGAACTGAATGATATGAATATAGCCGGCTATCGCAGAGAAACTTATGATTCTTCTGTAGACCTGGCGGTAAGGGCACTGGGTGAACTCGGGTTCAACCGTTACCAGGCCAACCGGGCAGCACGGTCATTCCGCTACCACGATGAGCTAATGATGAAAGAACTGCATCAGCTCTGGCATGAGGACAAACGGAAGTATATCAATGAAGTCAGGCGTTTCAGCCAGCAGCTTGAAAATATCCTTATTTCTGAAAAGGACCATGCCTTACATGAAAGCGACCATGCCTGGGATATTGAGAGCAGGCGTGAGGAGATCCGCGAAATGTACGAAATACTGACCAGCGAAAGCGAGGGAGAAGACGATAAAGACACCTGATGGATATCCCTGGCACCACGCCTTGTAAACACTTTTAGAGTTCGAGCATTACTTCATTTTTTTCAGAAAAAGTAAAGTAAACTTGACAAATAGTAAAATATACATTACATTTGTTGCTGTAAACTTTACATTATGCCCCCAATCGATTTGCATATGCTTCTCGGAAATAATATCAGACGATTGAGATTTGAAAAGGGAGACATATCCCAGGAGGTCCTGGCAAATGGGGTAGGGGTGACCCGGCAGACTATCCATTCCATTGAAAAAAGCAAGTTCGTACCTTCAGCTTTGCTGGCCTTTAAAATTGCCCTGTTTTTTGAAACTCCTGTTGACCAGGTATTTTTCATTGTTGACAACTAAAATCCTCAGACATGTTCAGATTGAATAAAAAAAT
>JAZGGT010000641.1:0-7115 GCA_036480555.1 Bacteroidales bacterium
CCCCTGAGCAAATCATCTCCCCTCATGTATTCAACTGATATCAGCCTCGACTCTTCGTCATAGGTGAACTTGTAATGATTAACCTTTTTTGATTCATCTGCGGTTATTTCGTGATTACCTGTGATGAGATCAAAAGGTGTTTCCGAAAATTTGAGCTGACGGAAATATGCGATTCCTGAATCAGCAGATTTTTCTCCTGACTGGCAGGATAACATTCCAAATACCAGTACTAATGCGAAAAGTAAAGCAATTGTTCTCATGATGATTTTGGATTAATTTTCCGCAAATTTGCTGACTATTCTTATCAAATCCAAATAAAAAATCCCGGATGTTCATAATACAGGACATCCGGGATTAATAAATTGGTTTTAAATGTGTGACAAGTGCCGCAGTATCCCTGATACAAGCTTTGGTATTAAATAATCTTGCCGTTCAGCTCAAATATTACATCTACCCTGACCATCGATGTTCCTCCATGTGCAGCATTCAGGATACCTGATCCTGCGAAATAGAGTTTGCCTGAAAGTAAATGATCCTTCAAGTTATCGGTATTATGATCAAGTTTTACGGTTGATACACTCGCTGGAACAGGATCAGGCCACCAGGCTACGGTAACTACTGACATTCCTTCGCCATGCATAGTGATATTGCCGCTATTCAGGATATCAAAAGTTGTTATATGGGAACCTTGTTGGATCGTAGCAGTAATTTCTTTGATGACTACAGATTCAAGTTTTTTCTCTTTGATATTATTATCATCAAGTACTTGCTGAATGTCAGTAGTGATTACTTCTTCATCGAAATTATATTCACCCGCTTCTGTAGGGTTAATGGTAAACACATAGTAGTAACTTTCGTCAAATTTTACACCTCTTAGTAGTTCACACCCTCCTGACACGACGCCAATAAGGGTAAATAACAATAAAAGTTTAGTAAATCTTTTCATGGCAGCAGAATTTAAGATGTTAAAGTATTTTAATGCAAATTATGTTATTTACAATTGAGATGCAAGAGTTTCACATAATTAACCTTCCATAAATTACGATAAAACATGACTAAATCCCAGCCTTTACTTCAAATTTAAACCTTGCAAGCATCTCTACATTCTCGTAAATCCTTTCTTCAAGAAATCCCTGTGCAGTCATGATAAACTTCCCTTCTTCGAAATATGGCAGGATATTCAATTCCACAGGAGTGAGTAAAACCTTGGATTGTTCTGCTGGAACGGGATTCAGCTTAGCGACCTTTTTTTCGCCAAGGGCATCTGTGTAAATTGTCAACTCAAGAAATCCCATAATACTGAGATCCTGATACCTGTCATTGCTTTCCATGCTGAATTCAGCTTCCTTCAGGTAAATTTTATTCAGGCGCTTTTCATTGATACCGGTTTCTTGCAGGATCTTATCAAGTCCGCTTGTGAAGACTTCCTCGTTGAAAATCTGGAATCCATCAAGATCGGTAACCTGAACGGTAAACGCCATTTCATAATATTTCGTTTCTGCTGATGCAAGTTCAGCCAGGAATCCTTCTTCATTCTGACATGAGAATGCTGCGAGGGCCAGAAAAATGACCAGAATATTTAGTTTTGTTAAGGTTTTCATAGTCATACAAAATTTCGTTGTGACACTTATGACAGCTAATATATAGTATACAAGTGAGTTATGTGGATAATTTTGATAAACGCCCTGAATCTGCAGATGAAAAATGCATAACTTTATATTGCTGAATTTGTTAGATAAATGAATATTCTCGGAAATATTATTTGGATAGTTTTTGGTGGATTGATCATCTTTATGATGTATGTTATCTCAAGTGTTATCCTCTGCCTGACCATTATCGGGATCCCGTTTGGAATACAAACATTGAAACTTTCCGTGCTGGCTCTCGTACCTTTCGGTAAGGATGTAGTAAACAAACCGAATGAACCTGGGTGTCTGAGTACATTTATGAATATCATCTGGATCCTGGTAGGTGGTCTATGGATCAGTCTTACCCATTTTGTCTTTGGCTTATTACTGGCCATTACCATAATAGGGATCCCTTTCGCCTTGCAACATTTCAAACTTGGAATGCTTGCTCTAACCCCTTTTGGAAAGGAAATCCGGTAGCTTTGCGAACCCGGCTGCAACCGAATGGCACGGAATTTGAATTTCATATTGGCAGAACAAACATTTTTTCATAAAAGCAATAGTCATGAAAACAATAAAAGCATATTTCATATTTGTATGTATCCTTGCATCGGGTACCGCATTTGGAATGGAACCCGATAAGCAGGAAGCAGAATGGCCCAAACAGGTAAGCACTGAAGCGGCCGTGATAAAGATCTACCAGCCACAGATCAATGCATTGGATGGAGACATGCTTGATGCCAGGGCTGCCATATCCATTAAGAAGAAAGGGGAAAGCATGGTATTCGGCGCAATGTGGTTCAAGAGCCGCCTTGTAACGGATTTTGATACCCGTCTTGTAAACCTCGACGAAGTTGATATTCAATCCGTAAAGTTTCCAGATGCTGATGAGGAAGATGAGAAAAGGATCATCGACCTGCTGGAAAGTGAAATTCCAGCCATGGACTTTACTTACTCACTTGACAGGCTTTTAACAAGTCTTGAAATGGTTGAAAAGAACCAGGAGTTTTCCGAACAGCTGAACAATGCTGCTCCAAAAGTCTATTTTGAAGATGAGGCAGCTGTTTTGGTACTGATAGATGGAGAACCAATCCTGGAGGATATTGAAAACACAAAACTCCGGTATGTGATCAATACTCCCTATTTTATCATTTACAATTCTGCGGACCTGTTTTATTATCTTAAAGGAGGTGACTGGTGGTACCGGGCAGGCAGGGTGGAAGACACCTGGCGTGAGATTGCCAGTCCCCCGGTTTCTGTAATAGAGATTGCCAAACAAACTGAAGGAGCACCTGATTCAGATATTGATTCCATAGCCAGGACTCTTACTTATCCACCTAAAATTGTGCTAAGTAAAGAGCCCGCAGAACTGATCATCACTGATGGTGAACCGGATTTTGCTGCCCTCGAGGGAACCAACTTATTATATGTAAGGAATACAGAGAATGAGATCCTGATGGATATAAATACACAGGATTATTATGTCCTTATTGCCGGTCGCTGGTACAAATCCAAATCCCTGGACCAGAATGACTGGACCTTTGTAAACCCGGATGATGTGCCGGCAGATTTTGCACAGATTGAAACGGAATCCGAAATGGGTAGTGTAAGGTCGAGTGTTCCTGGCACGAGGGAATCAAATGAAGCTTTACTGGAGAATGAGATCCCCCAAACAGCAGAAATAAACCGGAATACAGCTAGCGTCGATGTGAGCTACGATGGCAATCCGGAGTTTGGGCAAATCAAGGGAACAAAAATGGCCTATGCCATGAATACAGACAAGTCTGTTTTATTGATTGATAATAGATATTACTGTGTCGATAATGCAGTTTGGTTTGAATCGGGTTCTCCAACCGGACCCTGGGAAGTATGTGTTGTTGTACCTGACCAGGTCCAGGAAATACCCCCGGAGTATCCTGTTTACAATGTCAAGTATGTCCATGTGTATGATTATACACCATCTGTTGTGTATGTTGGATATACGCCCGGCTATGTTTATTCATACCCATATCATGGAACGATAGTTTATGGTACGGGATATTATTACAGACCGTGGTATCGCAGGTATTATTACCCCAGACCAGTTACTTACGGATTTGGGGTACATTATAACCCTTTTACGGGTTGGGGATTCTCTTACGGTGTCAGTTATGGCTGGGTTGGATACAATTATTACAGGACCCCGTATTATTATACATCCTGGTGGGGACCCGCCGGTTACTGTTACGGTTACAGGCATGGTTACTACCATGGTTACAACCGTGGATATTACAACGGTTATTACCATGGTTATAATTATGGGGTTTATACCAGCAGTCGTTCAGGATACCGTGCAGGGTATCATGACGGATACCATACGGCAAACAGCCAGAATATTTATAAAAGCCGGCCAACCGGTGTAGTACACACAGGAACCAGGGCAACAACATATAAATCCCGTACAGCTGCAACCGGTACCAGATCGTCATATAGTAAACCCGGCAGTGCAGACCGAAAGAACAATGTATATACGGACAGACAGGGTTCTGTATACCGTAAAAAAGGTGATACCTGGAAAACACGTGAAGGTGGATCCTGGAAAAAAAGCGATGTGCGGGCAACGAGCACGGCCGATACTGACAGGCGAAGCCGAAGTGTATCCGGGACGACAACCAGAACAACCACGACGGCACGAAGCACAACCACACGTAGCAGTTCTGCCAGCCGTTCATCACAGGGCAACACCTATAACAAGAGTGGAACGAGCAGCCGAAGTTATAGCGGTCGTGAGTTGGGTCGGGAATCACAGGCTCGCAGCAAGGGCAGCCAGCGAACATATACTTACCAGAAGAGCCAGCAGCAACCTAAAAAAAGTACGACCAGCAGCTCGAGGAGTACCAGCTCAAAAAGCGCTACACGTCGTAGTACATCTGGCAGTAGCAGCCGGTCGAAAAGCAGTACCGGAGATAAAAAAAGGCGTTAGATTACCAACCCTTATATCTTAAGAGAACAGACTCAGTTGTTTATCCCTGGGTTCTGTTCTCTTTTTTGTTTTACGTCCATTAAGATTTCCTGCAGTCGTTTTTCCTCCATGATCCGGTGATTCCTTGATCTCCTTATCGATAAACTTCGAGAAGTGTTCCATATTTGGTATAAAGTTTTGTTCCAGTCTGTCAACCAATGGTACAAGTCCTTTTATTGCCCGCTGCCTGTCATAGATCCCAAGTTTTGCCTTATCGATTGCCTGCCTGAGATATTGAAAGGTTTCATCGTAAACGCTGGTTTGGACAGGAAATGGTTTGCCATCCTTGCCTCCGTTGGCAAATGAAAACCTTGCCGGATCATTAAAACTTGATGGAGTACCATAGATTACTTCGCTGACCAGTGTCAGTGATCTAAGGGTTTTGGGTCCCAGGCCATCCAGCAGGAGGAGGTCTTCAAAATCTTTGAATTTTCTGTCATAAGCTATAGCCAGTACGGCCCCCAGTCTTTTCAGATCCACATCCCTGTAGGTGACGTCATGATGGGAGGGAAGGACCATCAGGCGGATCTCATCAATCATCTTAACGGGACTCTCCCTGGTTATATCAAGTATGCCCTGCCTCGTAGCATCAGCGTTTGTATCTGTCAGGTTCAGGATCTTTCCCATGTTTTCTCCTACAATGGAAGTATGTGGTTCTTCGACAAATGACCGGACTCCGGTCGAATGCCAATGATACCTGCGAGCCATCCCGACCGGGCCATTCATGCCCTGCTGTACGACTGACCACTCCCCGGTATCAGATATGATGAAAGAATGTAGATATATCTGAAAACCATCCTGAATGGCCGTGTTGTCAATTTTGGCAGTGAGCCTGCTTGCCCTGACCAGGGCCTTCCCATCCAGGCCGGTTTTACCTGAATAGTTCAATAATTCATCCGGTGTCCGGCGGGAATAGCTACCCCTACCTCCGCAGACAAATAGCCCCAGTTCTCCAGATATTGGATTAATAGCCTGCTTAAGTGCTCCCATTACAGAAGTTGTTATCCCAGATGAATGCCAGTCCATGCCCAGCACTGATCCCAGCGCCTGGAACCAATAAGGATCGCTGATTTTACTTAAAAATGAGGATTTCCCATGGTCAGCAACTACTGCTTCGACAATAGCCCTGGCCATTTTGGTCATACGCTCATACAACCATGGAGGAACTTTTCCTGAATGCAATGGCAGATCTGCCTGTCCGCTTCGTGTTATCATAATGATTAGAAATTAGTCAAAAACAATGACCATATTATAATCATTAATAATGAAACGACCAAATTAAAGGTTTGGAACTATCAGTTCCAAACCTTTACCTGAATTGAAAAAAAAATCGTACTTTATTAGGTTTTACCTCCGCTTGTGTGAAGCACGGCCGCTTCCACTGAAGATGATCCCGGCTCCGATTACAAATCCGAAATCATACCAACCCCCGTTATTATGTACCTCATACATATTGATATTTTGCGTAAAAAGAGATATTACAAAAGTAACAGGGGCGATGATTCCGTGCCAGAGTCCCTTGAGGAATCCAGCTGTACTTCCATAATCAGAGGGTACATCCTGAACAGGGTTTTCACCTGGCAGACAGGAGGTTACAGCTAAAAAGATAATAATAATAATGGCAAATGTGATAATTGACTTTTTCATTTCGCGGATTTTAGCAATAGTGAATATTGGTTATGGTTCATTTGTTATTTTCGAAATTAAGCATTTCTCTGAAAATTGTATGCAATATATTTTTAACAGCAATTTAATAGGCTATATCAATCAATCTGTTACCTTTGCGTCAATTATTAATTATTATATTATTATTATTTAATGAAAACAGGAACAGTAAAATTCTTTAATGACTCAAAAGGTTATGGGTTTATTAAAGACAACGAATCCGAAAATGAGTATTTCACTCATGTATCCGGATTAGTCGATGAAATCTCTGAAAATGATGAAGTGACCTTCGAACTGACAGAAGGTAAAAAAGGATTAAACGCAGTGAACGTCAAGAAAGTTTAATATAAAAAATACTTCAGGATTGAAGAAAGCCCATCCCGCATATCTGGATGGGTTTTTTTTATATAGCTTGGCTGATCATGAATTTTAGGCGTTTTCTATACTCAAACAATAAGCCCCGCAGGATTGCGGAATTGGTATTTCTATATGGACTTCTTCCTCTGCTTGTAATGCTGGAAAGATCGGATATTCCATTGATGTTCTTCCTGCTTTTCATGGGCTTATCTGTATATTTTTACCTGCTTAATGATCCGAACTTTGACCAGAAAACAATTCTAAACTGGAAACAGGGCAGGGTAGAACTGGGTAAAATATTGATTATGTTCGGGATCTCTGCCATCGTAATGCTGGTATTGATCTGGATCATTGATTCATCAAAAATGTTCTTGTTATTACGCACAAATCCCTGGCTACTCCTGATGATCAGCATATTCTATCCACTGTTCAGCGTAATTCCCCAGGGGCTCGCATACCGTTCT
>JAZGGT010000642.1:0-3270 GCA_036480555.1 Bacteroidales bacterium
GGTCCCACTGCAGAGCAAATGGTTGTTGACGGGACCCCTGGTGGTACCCTTTCCAGTGGCATCGACTGCTGGCTGAAGCGCGTGGAATATCCCATCATCAACAAATGGTACAAAAATACCCTGGAAGGGGGCGGATCCTACCATGAAGATACCGGCGAGGGACTGGATGATTTTCATGTAGGTGCCAGCCGCGGATGCGGAGGCGTCGGGGTCTGGAGTGAAGAGGAGCAAAAACTGTATACCTCCCGGAATTTTACCGGATGGAAAACAATTGCCGAAGGCCCTATCCGCACACAATTCGAGCTGACCTATGCTCCCTGGTCCACACCGGCCGGAATGATGGAGGAGACAAAGATCATATCCCTCGATCTTGGCAGTAACCTGGCCAGGATTGAGGTCCTGGTCTCAGCCGATGATCCCGTAAAGGAGCTTAGCGTTGGAATCACACAGCATGAGAAAGACGGGACTAACCATGCAGACCAGGACAATGGCTGGTTTAGCTACTGGCAGCCCCACGGGGATTCCGAACTGGGCATGGGGATTGTGGTCGCAGCAGAATACCTGGCCGGATACGATGAGCATCTGGTAGATGAACCCGACCAGAGCCACCTGCTGGTCCACCTGAAACCAGTCAATGGGAGGGTTGTTTATTATGCCGGTTTTGGCTGGAAGAAAAGCGGTGAGATTGAAGATGAAAAAGCATGGTTTGAATATCTGCAGGGATATGCAGACAGGATAAGTTCACCAATTACATACCTGGTAAAATAGAAAAACATGGCAGTACTTAAGTTTAACGATGTACCGTATGAGATTGTGCGCGAGGGACTCCAACGCAAGATCATCCATACGGATAACCTGATGACGGTTTTAATTGATTTCAGTGACGGTCCCTGGGATAAACCCGAACCGCCCCATTCCCATCCACATGAACAAACATCATATGTGGCAGAGGGAGAGATCATATTTCTATGTGAAGGAGAAGCCGACCAGCATCTGAAGGCAGGTGACATGTTTGCTGCCCCGTCCGGCAGGCCACATACGATACAATTGCTGACTGAAAAGGCAAGGTTAGTAGACAGTTTTAACCCTGTCAGGGAAGATTTTCTTTAATCATGAAAGCAGCAGTATTAAACGAATACAAACAATTCCAGTGGATAGACCGGGAGATCGGAGACCCTGGAGCAGATGAAGTGCAGGTAAAGGTTTCCTTTGCCAGTATTTGTGGCACCGATATGCATATTTTCAATGGTGATTTTCATCCCCGTACACCGGTTCCCTTTATACCGGGACACGAAGTGGCCGGGACCGTTGAAAAGACCGGTACGGATGTGACCGGATATGCCATTGGTGACAAAGTAGCCATAGATCCACTGATATGGTGTGGTGAATGCCAGGCCTGTAAAGCCAATCATTACCCGGCCTGCTCCTCACTCCAATTGATAGGCATTGACATGGACGGTGGTTTCTGTGAATACATCAATGTAAACCACAATATGTTGTACAAGGCCCCGGACCAGGTCCCGGAGGAACATCTGGCATTAACGGAGATCTATGGCATAGGCTTTCATGCCTGCAACCGGGCAGGTGTAATACCGGGAGACTCCCTCGCCATCTGGGGAGCGGGCCGTGTCGGACAGGTCATCCTTCAGGCAGCAAGGACCATTACGGATGCACCTATTTATATGGTGGATATACTGGATAAGCGACTCCGGATTGCCGCTGAAGCATATGATGATATTATTCCACTGAATGCATTGGAAGTGGATCCCGTAAAGGCAATTCAGGAACATACAGGAGGGAATGGAACTGATATTGCTTTCGAGGCAGTCGGGCATCAGCATTTGCCCGACCGTACTCTCAATCCTGTCAGGGGTGCTATCCAGAGTATCAGGGGAGGTGGCAGGGTTTGTGTACTTGGACTGACCGATGATCCTGCCCCCGTTGTTTTCAAGGAACTCATCTGGAAGGAGGCAAGCATCATTGCTTCCCGTGTCAGCCACGGGGAGTATCCAACCATTATCGATCAACTTAGTAAAGGAGCGCTCAAACCGGAAGCCCTGATCACAACCATCATGCCCGGAGAGAAAATCCAGGAAGCGTTCGAGAAGGTGGAAAAGGATCCGGGGAACTACCTGAAGATACTATTGCAGTTCGGGGACTTGTAGATCGTCAGGTCAGTATCCATGGATTATATAGCATTATATATTGAACCAATAGGTGATCTTGAAGACCAGTGCCCGGCTTTTTGATTTGAATACATCCCCGTAATAGTTATCAGTATAAACAAGATAAATATCTGACGCAGGCTTGTAGCGCCACTGGAAGCGGGCATTGACATTGATATTGTTTATCTGGCTGTTATACTGGACCAGGGTGGCAAAGTATAATGTCTTGGTGAAGGTAATATCAAAATTGGGGCCGATCAGGTAAAGATCGGCATTATGATATGGATCCGGTAAACGGACGCGGTTGTAACTGAAATTAAGTGAAATTACTCCAAAAGGCCTGAACCTGTAATTGGCCTCTCCCCCTATCTCAAACCGTTTTCCGTTATAATATTCCCCTATGCGGCCTCTGGCGTCAAAAGACAAAGGTTTTCGGATATCTGAACGGACGAAGTACCTGAGGTAATAATTATGATAATATGATCCGGCGGGTAATTCCGGACCATCAGTGCGGGTGGGATCAAAATCATCCGTCAGCAATATGTATTCCTTGTTCCCACTGACATAAGCAAACATCTGGTTATTGAAGCGGAGCATATAACGCAGTCCCCATGTCTCATCAGTTTTCCTGTTTGCCATGTCCCAGTATCCTTCATATTCCAGGCTTGGACCATGCCTGTTGAGCAACCTGGAATTCGGATAAAAATCATAGCCTACTTCGGGAGTAATACGTTTGAAGCCGGTGCGGCGGACATATCCGACTTCTGCATTGAAATCTTCCCCAACCAGGCTATGTGACCATCGCAAGTCCCAATGTTCATCCTGGTACTGGATGGAAGCACCGTGGGAAAATGGTGATTTCCCGGCATCGGGACTAAAGGAGTGATGGTAAAATATCTTACCGATCCACCTGTTATCCAGGGAAGCAAGATTGAAATCAATTCCCGCGACCCTGTTCCAGCTTTTCAACTCGGCTGAATCAGCTTCCGGACTCAGAAACTCAACAGGCTGTTTGTTGACAAGAATGGCCGCAATGTTGGAGCGTGCAAAAACACGGCGCTGAACTGCTGCTACGGCATAATTGATACTGGGTAAACCTATTTCT
>JAZGGT010000643.1:0-4056 GCA_036480555.1 Bacteroidales bacterium
GAAATTTTCTGGGCGCAAATTCCGGTTCATTTTCAGGTATGCTGGAGACGTATATTTGTTCAATCTCCTCTGCAGACAAAATTTTGCTGTAAATTTTGGTTTCGTCAATGATTCCATCCAGTGTGTAACTTGACGGATATGTGGCCCAGTCCCGGATCGGATCAGTGGGTGGAAGGGGAACCCGGTTCATCCCGAGCCGAAATCCTTTTTCAAAGTCACTGTAGGTAATACCATAATCAAATGTAAAATCATTATAACTGTTTTCAAGTTTACCATCCAGGTAGATCTTTATGCCTTCTTCAGGGCTATAGGTAGCAACCACATGATGCCATCTTCCCAGGTCCATTCCCAGTCCGGTTTCAGTATTTATTTTTGAGTTACATTCATGCCAGACCGAAGTGGCATCGGACATGTGAAAGCCAAGCCTGCCTCTTGAATCCACTCCAAAATAAAATCCGGTGACTTTATATTTCCCGATTGTGAGGATGGGAGCCCAATTCCATGGATAAGCTCCCAGCGCCACCCATGATTCAACAGTTATCTGATCAGGAAATACAATTTCCTCATCCTCGATTTTAAAATCAGGAACACCTTCAATGTATGAAGAGAAACCGTCAAACTTGAAAGCATTGCCTTTTACACCGGGAACATATTTCCCCAGACCGGTGATCTCATACAGGTCTCCCTTCACCTTTTCCCTGGTCGATTGTTTTGGGACCTCCAGCCACGGGTCCTCATCCGCCGGATCCATAATTTTTTTGGTGTCATTAAAGTCCCACAACAGATAAATGTCTTTTTTGCCCTGTGCCAAAAGTGTGAAAGGCATCCCGATGATCAGTACCATCGTCAGAAAAATGTTTAATCTCTTCACGATCCCTAACAATTTAATAATTCAAATAACCCTGGAAACTCAAGCATATATTTCTATTAACAATAAAAAATCTACCTGTAAACAGATCCTGGACGCTGACCTTCCCTGATCCATTGCAATAATTGATCAAAGGCATCAGCCACATCCCCGGTGGTAAATTCACAATGCCCATCACGTACCACATATACCTGAACGTAATAATCACCTGTCCTTCTTATCTCAGTAAGCTGTTCATAATACTGGTAGTTGTAAACGGGCAATATCTCATCATAGATAGTGTGCAGGGCCAAAACAGGATCAGAAAGAATACCCGTGGGGGTGTAATATTTAATATAGTACTCCTTTGCTCCAGGATCAGCAGCATATCGCAGGATCTCTCTGTTCAGTGCTTGGTCATCGCTGCCAAAACCGTCGTAGATGGTTTGAATATTGCCTGCCGGCAGGCCTCCAAGCCAGGTGGTGGACTCCTTAAATACCAGCTGGTTGAATGCAATCACATCGGCGATATCATCCATCCTCACACTGAAGTGCTCAGCGAACAAACCACTCAGATCCGGCTTCCGGGAAAGATTTTCCTGGATTGATTCAGTATCAATATAATCACTGCCAATTACAATTTCACCATCGTTTTTACCAAACAGATAATCGTAGGTTGCCAGCATATCAAGTCCATTTTTGAGGAGGGAATAAACAGGCGACAACCACCCGCATAATGGCAAAGCCCCATCGTATTCTGCCGGATATTTTTCAATCACAGCCAAAGATATGATCCCTCCCATGGAATGTCCAGTAATTATACAAATATCAGGTTTGCCGTATCTTAACTCAAAGTATGACCTGAGTGCCTCCGAATCTTCAATTCCATCCTTAATGATCAGTCCCTGCCTTTTATAGGCCGATTCTGCGTAGGCAAATCCATGGGAAGTAAAAATTTCCATAAAATCGTCCACTTCCCTGCTATATCCTTCAACCTCTTCCCCAATTTCCTCATATCCATGTGCATATATAACCAGTCCCCCATTCCAGTCCGCGGGTATGTAAATCTTATATCTGGCGGAATTTATTTCTCCCAGATCATAGGTTTGAGAATGGCCCACATATGGAAACCAACAAATTAATCCAAGTATTGAGAGCATTAAGAGTATTCTCATATCATGTAATTCTGGTCCATAGATCTAGGATTGAAAATAAGCTTCTCTCACCAGCTCAACCATTTCATCATAGGTCGCCACTCTCGGATTGCCCTCATAATCAGGAAGGACCATGCTTTGTTTCGCCAATGCTTCTATCTCATCTTCAGGCATATCAACCTGCCTGAGGCCTTTGTACAAACCAAGAGATTTAAGGAACTTGACAATTTCAGTGTAAGCCTGCTCAGCTGCTTCCCGGTCCGGAACACCTATTAATTCAGGATTTATGGCCTTTGCCATAAAGGCATACTGCTCTGTGGCAGCAGCCGCTGTATACCTGGTACAGGCCGGGTAAAGGATGGCCAGTGCTTCCCCATGTGCCACATGGGGATACATTCCACCGACAGCCATGCCCATTCCATGCGGAAGGGTCACCCCGGCACTGGCAATACACAGTCCGGCCAGGGTATCGGCCCAGGCCATCTTTTCACGTGCTGCCAGATCTGAACCATTACTGAGAACCCTGGGAAGGTTTTCTATTGCCAGGTGAATGGCCTCTTTTGCCAGCAGGGTTACATAGGCACCTGTTCCCGGATTAATCATACTCTCAAAGGCATGGCTGAAAACGTCAAATCCTGTGGGTGCTGTCACGGAGGCAGGCAGGGTAAGCATAAGCTCCGGGTCAACGATGGCCACTTTAGGAAAGATCACCGGATTATATAAGGCTGATTTATCCCTCTCGGCGGTATTTGTAATGACCGACACCTGGGTGACCTGGGAGCCTGTTCCCGAAGTGGTGCTGACCGCTACCACCGGCAATACCTTTGAAGGGTCAGGAGCTGGTTCCTTATAGAAGAGGTAATTCCAGGCAGATCCATCATGAGTAGCCTCGACAGCAATGGCCTTTGCTGCATCCATGCTTGAACCGCCACCCAGTCCCAGGATCACCTCGGCCCCGTGCTCTTTTGCCATTTTTGAACCGGCGGCACTCGTCTCGGTAGTTGGATTAGGGACCACTCCATCAAAATGTGCAACCTCAACACCGGCCTCAGCCAGAATATTCTTTACCTTATTGTACAGTGGCTGCAAGGGCTTGTCAGGGGTGGTGACCATCAGGCATTTCTTCCCATATTTCCTGATGATCTTACCGGCCTCTGCAATACGGCCGGTGCCAAATACGATCTCAGAAGATTGATGATAATTGAAGTGTTTCATTGATTGGGTTTTACATTAATATTTTATTTATGGACTCACAGGTCTATCATCACCTTCATGGTTTCAGCACCCTGATCCTCTATGAAATGATAGGCATCAAGGTATTGATCAAATGGGAAGTGCCTGGTGATGAGGGGGGCCGTTTTGATCTTCCCCCTGGAGATCAGCGACACGGCTTCTTCGTAATCTTCCTTGCGGTACATCATTGAACCAAAGACATTCAGCTCATGCTCCCCAAGGTAATACATGTTCACGGTGGGATTTTCCGAGTAGACCCCGAGGATCACAATATCACCTCCTTTTTCAACATGGGCAAACAGAACATCCAGTGAGGCCTGCACACCAGCCGCTTCAAACCCGACCTGGAACCCGGAGGTTCCGAAAAAATCCTTCACACCTTCTGCAAATGGGGTGGTGGCCACATTGAGGGTCCCGTCAACGCCGCATTCCCGGGCGATCCCGAGCCGGTAATCACTGATATCTGTGATCAAAACCTTTGCTGCGCCCCTGGCCTTTGCAAACTGTGCCACCAGGTTCCCGATGGTCCCGGCCCCTGAAACAACAACATTTTTCCCTTTGATACCTGTAGCCCTGCTAGTGGAATGGGCTCCAACTGCCGCCGGTTCGACGAGTGCACCCTGGTCAAGGCTCATTGAATCCGGGATTGGGATAATCCTTTCCTCGGGGACAATGAAATAGTCTTGGGCCACCCCGGAGGCCTGAAATCCCTGTACCTTCAGTTCCTGGCAAGCGTTATATTGTCCCCGCAGGCAGGGTCCGCATTTCCCGCAAACCAGCTGGGGCCATGCAGTGGCTTTCATCCCCGGAGAAACACTTGTA
>JAZGGT010000644.1:0-2153 GCA_036480555.1 Bacteroidales bacterium
TCTGTCCAGGATAGAAGCCTCTCGAAAATTGCGTCCGGGGGAGCTCCCCAGCCTTCCGGGAAGGTAACCCTCCAGCTTCCGTCGATATTCATGGTTTCATAATCACCCGATGATTTTTCGGGAATGACCGGTAATAACCTTTTGTTTTCAGTGAATACCACAAAAACCGAAGCGCCTGGATCCAATTCAAGTGTGATATTTGTCCTTCCATCAGCTTCTGAAAACTCCTCTACACCAAACTGCTTCCCGGTGGACGCATCCCACAGTTCCGGGTACTTGTCCCTAACTCTGAACGAACAGTTTCCTGAAAAATATTCTCCTGATGTATTCCGGACAAAGTAGATATCTGTCTCTCCGGAGTGTCTGTGTATATAATCCAGATCTTCAGGAGTTTCGGAACTGAAATCTTTCCCGATCCCTTCAGAGGATAGAAGCTCCTTTGCGCTAAGCCCATAAATTATTCTACCTTTTCCATATGGATTGATCTTATTTTCCTTTCCATCAATTCCTTTCCACATTTTATCAGCCAGAGCTGATAGTTTGGTGTTCTCTTCCATGTAATTGTTCAGGTATGGAACTTTGACGGGCTTCTTTCCGATAACTGTTGCTCCGTCTTTGACCAGCTGCTCCAGTTTACGAAGAACCTCGAGGGGAATGTGATCCTGGTCTGGCAATACCAGCAGGGAGTAACTAAGTCCGTCGGGTAATA
The DNA here is from genome assembly GCA_036480555.1 of Bacteroidales bacterium. Taxonomy (GTDB): domain Bacteria; phylum Bacteroidota; class Bacteroidia; order Bacteroidales; family SM23-62; genus SM23-62. The sequence goes on from JAZGGT010000644.1 coordinate 710, forward strand.
CGATCCTCCCATTCATGACCGACATTCGGTTCAGGATCACATCGCTGTTGACCACATCATAATCATATCCCTGCCCGAGGCTTTCTGGAATAATTTTTTCAGGAACGACATGGTAAGCCGGGTAAAAATTAGGGGCCTGGTCCCCATAATAATAGCAGGCATCGGCCACGAATAAACCCTGCTGAAGCATGTAACTGCAACGTGAAAGATAATCCATGAAAGGCTTGGATTTATTCCACCAGGTATTTGCATGATTAATATCAGAACCGGCGTGATAAGTCCTCCCAGGCAAGCCATCCTCCGGGTTTGTGCTGGCAAATGTATGGAACGTAACGCAGTTCAATCCTTCGCAGAAAGCCCGATCAACTATTTTTTTCAGATCATAGGGACTGTCTTTCCATCTTCTCCAGGTGGTGAATGATTCGGCATCAACAATATTTCTCCCATAAATATGAGATGCGCTGGCTACTTCTTTCACAAGGAATATATCCCTGTGCCGCACCCAGAATTCGCCGCGGGGGACCGTTACATTACCCAGTGCTTTTAATGCATCAACCGGGCAGGAACTCCAAGTAGGAGGTCCGGGGCCGCCTGCTTCGGCAACAAGGTCAACGTTGTATTCCTTGAGAAACTTTCTTCCCGTAGTATAATGGCTGAATATGAGTTGATCACTGATCGTCTTTTTCCAGTCATATAAAAACCTTTCCGTCTCATCCTGTATTTTCCATCCGGCCAGTATCGGGAGGTATTTGACCAGATCATAACCTCTGCCCGTTTTAAAAATACCGGGCATCGAATCTGTCCAGGCTATCCCTTCGGCAAGTTCCATGCTGTCAAATTCAAGATATGCCAGACCGCCTTTTGAATTCTTCCCGGGTTTTATTCCCAGTCTTTCCATGAAATGCATCAGATGTTTTCTGGTTGCCTCAGGATCCAGAAAGTCTATGAAAAGCCCTCCTGAATTTGGGGATGGCACGATCAGTCTCTGACCGTTATTTGAGCAGATAAACCTCATTATAGTCCAATCTCCTTCCGGCAGGTCAACAGTAATATGATCTTCAAAGAGCTTATCACTCAAATCAATAATTTCCCCGGTATTTTCAATCTTCTTTTCTTTAAAGTAGGGTAGGGCCAGAACCGCTACTTCTCTAAAGAAAACAGGCTGTCCATATGTATCTTTTGGACACCGGGATGGGAGTTCGGGAAATGGAATTTCAATATGATCCTTTACAGGTCCCCTGATTGTCAGAGTGGAATAATACAATGCTTTGGATGCCCATTCAGGTTTAACCCAAGTCCCTCCTGCATTCCATCCGCATGATCCAATCATTCCAATTTTTATACCGTATTTTTTCCCTTCATCCAGGGCATATTTGATCATAGCAACGGAGCTGTCACTTAAAAAAGCAGGGCCTGCCGGAATATAACCATCCGGATTATTCAC
>JAZGGT010000645.1:0-2473 GCA_036480555.1 Bacteroidales bacterium
ACTAAATTAGTTTTTAACCGGACAATAATCCATGCATCTTCCACAGCTGAAACAATCCCCCCTGTTGGGTTGATAATCCTTCCGTTTTCGAAATACTACCTGGTTCAACAGGGTAATACCGATGACAAGCCCTATAAATCCTCCCATGAACCATCCACCTGTCCTGAATTTCTGCTGCACGAGCCGGGCGTCTTCCACCAGTACGTCGAGAGTTTTCCCTGAACTTAAAAATGCCTGGATATCAAGATTATCGGGATCATTTACCAGTTCAGGATGATGGATCAGTAATTCCGATAAATAAACATCCTGGTGGGCCCTGGCGAGATAATTATATGATTTGGAGGCAATAAACCCTCCTGCCAGTACCCATACCGGAATCAGCAGTGAATATAAAATAAACCTCCTGTAGTAGGTCCTGTCCGGAGTGGGACTGTCCTCTTCTGTAGGGTGGTCGATGGCATCGAATGGACATGAACTGGCGCAGAGTTTACATTTGATACAATCTGATGGGGTAATGCTGAGATGCCATTTGGAGAACCTGGACATCCAGTTCAGCAGGACACCATAGGGACAGAAAAACCTGCAATAAGGCCTGGCTACAAACATCCCCAGCAACAGGAAAGCAACGCCCAGTACCACCATATGATAAGGTGCATCCAACCTGAATATTCCCACAAACGGATCATAGCGGCATATGATAAATTCCGTTCCTGTGGTGGCAAACAAAATGGCCAGTCCCAGGTAAACCACCGGAATGATCCCGGCAGCCTTCCTTAACCAGGGTGGCAGAGAAATGGGATGGATGATGAGCAGATCCTGGATGGCTCCCAGGGGACATGCTCCTGCGCAGAATGTCCTGCCGAAAAACAGGGTATAGAGCAAGGGCAACAGGAAAAAGGCCAGCGCAGTGATGGATACGGTATAGGCAGCATCGCTGAGGGACAAAGCAACATTCTGTATGGCTCCGATGGAACAGATACATCCTTTCCTGTAAAATCCAAAATAGATCAGGGTGAAGACCGATAGCCACAGTATGCCCCTCCGGGAGCGGGATCTCAGGGCGAACCAAGTGGAAAGTGAGAGTACAGCCAGGAGCACCAGCACATCCATATATTCCATGGCGAGTCCCCTGGGTTCAGGGGTAGTGGGACTGGGCTGGACATATCCGGTTTCAAATTCCGGTTTGGGAAAACGCTGCTGCCCTGCTGCCAACTGTCCCATGACTAGCAATATGCCAAATAGAAGTATTTTAATCCGCTTACTCATTCAATTGTATCTGCCTCGTGTTTAGGAATCTGTTGTTTGGGTGAAACTGCCCTTAATCATGTAAGGCGTATCGGAAGGGACCCTTTTTATAGCTTTGGAGGGGCAGACCCTGGCAATGGAACATTCATTGCAGTTGCGGCAGAGATCATGCCTGATCTGCAGGTGTAAAGACCCATTGCCAAAAGAGGTACATCCCTTGACACATTTGGCACAGCCAATGCAGAGATCCTCATCGATCTCATATTCGAAATACGGCTCCTCGATAAATTTTCTCAACAATGCCGCAGTTGGGCATAACTGATTCTCTGCCCCAGTATCCAGCTTGACTGCACCGGGAATGAAATAACCACCACAAAGATCACAATAGCCGCAAAGGTCATATGCGTGGACACATTTTACGGCAGAAGGATTACGGACACATTCAGTGGCACACCTTCCGCATTGATTGCATTCGAAGGGATCGATCTGCCACACCCAGTCCTTCCCGGTTGAATTTTTAAGGGCCAGTCCACCAACACCCCCCACCGACACTACCAGGGAGGCACGGAGGCTGCTTTGAATAAAATCCCTCCTGTTGAATCTTTTATTCTTTTTCATCTGATTTCGCTTTATTCTCTACCGCTGGCTTGCATACCCTTCTCAACCCACAACCGGCACATTCTGGATTTGATGTGCAATAATTCCGTAAGGAGATCCTTCGGGAGGCAAACAAAAAGCCTCCTGCTGCCAACATCAGCAACACCATCAACCACCTTCCCGAAGTTCTTATAAATTCGATCCTTGTCATTTCATACTATTTTGGTTCGAAGATGCGGATCATGTTCCTGTCATAATCCAGTGCATAAACTATCCCCTCCTCATCCACAGCAACATCCGGCGCTTCCCCGTCCTCTGTGAACTTATCGGGAGGTGCCACCACTGTAGAAAGTTTACCTGAAGCCTCATGAATCTTAATGCGTGGGATCCCTTTCTCGCTTGTAAGAAAGGATCCGTCAGCCATGATGGCGATGTGGGCGGGATTACAACAGCCACTGAAACCATCGATCTCCGGGGAGATGTTTTCCAGGAATGATCTCAGGTTGCCTTCATCTGTATAATTCTCCAGGGCATGCTTTCCCGGATTAACCACCCATAGTTCTCCGTCCGGGTTTACGCCAAGGTCGAAATAGGGACTGGGCACAATGAATCCATGATTTCCTTCAATGCT
>JAZGGT010000646.1:0-3633 GCA_036480555.1 Bacteroidales bacterium
ATATCGGGATCTTTCACATCATCGAAGATCCCCTGGGTTTTGTCTGGGTGGCTGCCAAACAGAACCTCCGGAACAGCCTCTTCCGCATAGACCCTGATCTTGAAAGCATAGAAAATTTCCGGTACGAAGTAACGGACCCATACAGTTTTAAGGGTGGTAAAATAACTTTCATGGATATCAGCCGGACAGGGCTCATATGGATTGCTGCGGAAAAGCTCGGGATCTACCAGGCTGACCTATATGCGAAGAAATTTCATACCATCGATGCCATACCCAGGAATGATATAAGCCTGGTAGACAAGGAAATCTATGCGATCCATGAAGATGCCAGCAGTAATATTTATGTTGGGACAAAAAGCGGCTTGAACAGGATCAACCTCAGGGAGCAGACGGTTATGAATTTCCATAACAAGCTGGAAATCATCAGCAACCTTTCCTGGCAATACGCTTACCGCTTACCTGCTGAACTGATAGGGACGATCGCTGAGACAGGGGACCAGAAATTATGGCTGGGATCATTTGACTACAAGGTCAGCCTCTATGACCCCCAGACCGGGCGTTTCCTCAACTTCCACCACAATGAAACTGATGCGCGTTCCTTCCTGGGATGGTCTCTCCGCTCCATATACGTCACCCGTGACGACAAGGTGTATTTCGGTGGTACCTCCGATGGCCTGCGAAGGTTAAATGATGACGGCAAAACTTTTTCCTATTATCCGGTAGTTAAGACAGGTGATCCCAGGGGAACCAATGATTCCTGGATCAACGTAATACGCGAGGGTAAGGATGAATTTTTGTGGCTCGGCACTTTTCAGGGAGGACTGAACCGCATGGATCCTGCCACCGGGGAATTTACTCATTTCACTAACGATCCCTCCGATCCGAATTCCATCTCCAGTAACCTGGTGAAATGCATTCTCGAACCTGAAATTCACGGTGAAGATATCCTGTGGATTGGGACCGATGGTGGCTTGAACAGGTTTGATAAAAATTCCGGCAGCTTTACTCTTTACTCTGTAGAAGATGGCCTGCCGGGCAATACTATTCACGGGATACTGGAAGATAAATTGGGCAGGCTCTGGTTGAGTTCCAACCAGGGACTGATCCGCTTTGACCCCCTTACTGAAAATATCCGGGTTTATACGGTGGAAGACGGCCTGCAGGGAAATGAGTTCAACGAAGGTGCTTATTTCAAGAACAGGGATGGGATCCTTTATTTTGGCGGGACAAACGGACTAAATTATTTCAACCCGGATGAAATCCGCGACAATCCGCATGATGCCAGAGCCGTGATCACCGACTTCAAACTCTACAACCGTTCGGTTATTGCAGGAGACACGATTGACGACAGGGTCCTGCTTAAAAGATCCATTCTCCATACAGATGAAATTTTTCTGACACATAAGGATAAAGTGATCTCTTTTGAGTTCACTTCCCTGCATTTTATCGCTCCAGCCAAACTTAAATACCAGTATAAGCTGGAAGGATTTGATGAGGACTGGAACGAAGTGCCTTCAGATCAGAGATTTGCACATTACACCAATATTCCCAGTGGTGATTATACACTTCGGGTCTTATCCACCAACAGTGATGGAATACCATCAGTTGAGCCCGCCACCCTCCTCATTCACGTTGTGCCACCCTTTTGGGAAACAGTATGGTTCCAGGCTCTTATTGCGATTTTGATCGTTGCGCTGTTTGTTGTTGTAATGAGTATACGTACCCGGGTCCTGAAACATCAGAAGAAAATGCTTACCCTTGAGGTGGAGGAACGTACATGGGAGATAAAGAAAGCAAACAAAATGCTCCATGACAAGCAGGATGAGATATTAAGCCAGAGGGATAATCTCAGCGAAAAGAATAAACAACTTGAGAAGCAGAAGATTGAGATTCAGGATATGGCGGAAAAACTACATGAATCCGACCAGTCGAAACTCAGGTTTTTTACCAATATTTCTCATGAATTCAGAACCCCTTTGACCCTGATCATGGGCCCTACTGAAAACCTGCTCAAAAAGAAAGATTTCAGCAACTCTGACAAGGTAAGGGAGGACCTCTCACTGATCTACCGCAATGAGAAACGCCTTTACAGACTTATCAACCAATTGCTCGAGCTCCGCCGGATTGAAACAGGAACCTTGAAACTGTCTGTAATTGAAGATGATATCGTCGGTTTTATGCAAGAAATTCACAGTCTGTTTGAACCTCTTGCCTTTAAGAAAAATATAGAATTCCGGTTTTTTGCCGACTGTGAGAAAATGGATGTCTATTTCGATGCTGACAAGATTGAAAAGATCCTGTACAATCTTGTCTCCAATGCCATGAAATATACCCCTGATGGTGGGAGTGTGGAATTATCCATTTCACTGGTGAATCAACCCGATAATGAGGAAAAGCTAAAGATTTCCGTCGCCGACAACGGTCCGGGAATACCGGCAGAACATCTTCCACACATATTCGACCGGTTTTACCAGATTAGCAGCCAAAATCACCCTAGAAACGAAGGTTCAGGGATTGGACTTGCCTTAAGCAAAGAATTGGCTGAAAAGCATTACGGGGAGATCTCGGTAGAAAGTGAAATCGGGATGGGGACCACCTTTATTGTATACATACCTGTTTCTTCAGATGCTTACAAAGATGATGAACATCAATCAGATCCGGACCGGGCATACTCCCTTGATTTCATGAAATCCATGCTCGAAGCCATCGAAGAACCGATCACGGTAGATCCCCTACCTCCTGATGCAGAAGAAGATCAGATTCGGATCCTGGTTGTGGAAGACAATATAGATATGCAGCAATTTCTTTACCGAGAACTTGGTGCTTATTACAGCGTCATGGTTGCCGGAAACGGTAGACAGGCACTTGTTCAGGCCAGGGAACACCCCCCTGATCTCATCATAAGCGATATAATGATGCCTGAAATGGATGGACTAACACTGTGTAAGAAATTAAAAAGCGATGAATTTACCAGCCATATCCCGGTGTTTCTACTTACAGCAAAATCAGAGACCGAGTACCAGGTATCCGGACTTGAGCTGGGAGCAGACGATTATATTGTTAAGCCTTTCAGCATCGAAATCCTGATGCTGAAAATCAAGAACCTGCTGGAAAATAGAAAAAAGGTTGCCGAGAAATTTTCTCAGGATGCAAATTACATTCCCCAGAACATTAAAATAAGTGAAATTGACCAGGGCTTCCTCGAAAAATTCGTCAGGCTGGTGGAGGAGAATATCGACAATCCGGAATTATCGGGTGACTGGCTTGCCTACGAACTGGGGATGAGCAAAGGCAACCTTTATAAAAAACTGAAATCTCTTACCGGCCTTACTGTCAATATCTATATTAGAACCATCCGGCTCAAGATCGCAGCCAGGATCCTCAAACAGGGCCAGTATAATATATCGGAAGTAGCCTACTCAGTTGGGTTTGATAATCCAAAATATTTCTCAACCTGCTTCAGTGATCTATTCTCCATGTCTCCGAAAGAGTATATGAAGTAAGGAATCTATTGAACCTATTTGTGAAAGTTCTAAACCGGTGAATCACTGCTTATGGGTAATTTTAAATGCCCAATTTAAGTGAAATGATGAACCTGAGCAGGATAATTCGCAAATACGGAGTCGAGATTTT
>JAZGGT010000647.1:0-2328 GCA_036480555.1 Bacteroidales bacterium
ACCCATCATAATATACTGGTCCAGTTTACTCCTTGGCAGCCTGCCGGAAGCGGCCAGGATACCCATGGCCAGTGGCAGGTCATAGGCTGAGCCTTCCTTCCGGATATCCGCCGGGGCCATGTTGATCACCGTTCTTTTTTTTAAAATTTCAAGGCCATTGGCTCTCAAAGCAGATTCAATCCTGTGCTGGCTTTCTTTTACCGCAGAATCCGGAAGTCCGACCATGAAAAAATTAATCCCAGGAGATATATCCACCTCTACGGTTATCGTTGTGGCATGAATACCGTGAAGGGCGGCGGCATAGGTCTTTACTAACATGGTATGATAGTTTTCTCTTTATGGTATTTTCTAAGGATTATCATAGGCTGTTCTCAAAATGTGTTAATTTTACCTGGACATGAATACCATCAGACAAAGCATATACCGTCTCATTTTTAAAACTGATACCCGGGCAGCGAGGGGATTTGACCTTACCCTGGTATTTGTCATCCTGGTCAGTGTGGTATCGGTAATCCTCGAAAGCATCCCTGCTTTTAGTGCCAGGTATGGGAATATACTTCATCGGATAGAATGGATTATAACCGTCATTTTCACAATGGAATACATTGCCAGAATCTGGTCTCACCCCAAACCATTGAAATATGTATTCAGTTTTTATGGTGTCATTGACTTTCTGGCCATTATCCCGACCTACCTGGACCTGATTTTCGCAGGGGCCATGAGTCTGGCTGTTATTCGTGGACTCCGCCTCCTTCGTATTTTCAGGATACTGAAGATCACCCGGTATTCCAGGGAAGGCAGGGTTATAGTAGAGGCATTAAAGGCCAGCAGGGTAAAGATCCTGGTATTCATGTTTGCAGTGGTTGTGGTCGTATTGATCATTGGCACACTGATGTACCTTATTGAAGGAGAGAGCAGCGGTTTTACCAGCATCCCTGCAGGAATTTACTGGGCCATTGTTACATTAACAACAGTTGGATTCGGTGATATTACCCCCTTAACAACATTCGGGAAATTCATAGCCAGTTTTGTCATGATCATGGGGTATGGGATCATTGCCGTTCCAACAGGGATCGTTACGTTTGAAATAGCAACTTCTATAAAGTCCGCTCGAGAAAAGAGGATCTGCGAGCACTGTGGCCACGGAGTACATGATTTGGATGCCAATTATTGCAAATCCTGCGGGGAGAAACTTTAGCCTCCTATGAATATCAAAATCAGCAGCAATCACCTTGTATTAATATTCATCCTTCTCGCAGGTACCCTGTTAAGGATCTGGCATCTCGTGGAGATCCCCCTGACCCACGATGAGTTCAGTGTGGTCTTACGGACCGGGTATGATTCATTTGCTGAACTTATAAAGCAAGGGGTAAGGATTGATGTCCATCCTGCAGGTGTACAGGTTTTTATGAATTACTGGGTGGCTCTGTTCGGGGAAAGTGCGGTAGCTGTCAAGATCCCCTTCATCCTTTTTGGGATTTTTTCAATCCTGATGGTTTATAAGATTGGGGAAGAGTGGTTTAATCCTACTGTGGGACTGATCACCGCGGTTTTTGTCGCCTGCCTTGAATACACTGTGATGTACAGCCAGATTGCCAGGCCATATATGAGCGGGGTGTTTTTCAGTTTGCTGATGGTCTATGGCTGGCAGCGATACCTTTTCAGGCCCGGAAAATCTCCCATAGCCTGGCTCATTCTGTATGTACTGGCCAGTGCAGTTTCGGCCTATAACCATTATTTCTCCCTGATGTTCGCGGCTGTAGTCGGGGTAAGCGGATTGTGCTTTGTCACCCGTCGCAGGCTCATAACCTATTCGCTTGCTGGTATTGCCATTTTTGGACTCTATATTCCACATCTTCCGATATTCTTCCACCAGTTTAGTGAAAAAGGTGTGGAAGGCTGGCTTGGAAAGCCAGGCAATGATTTTATAATTGACTATATAGGCTACATATTCCACTTTTCCCCCCTGGTTTATGCCATGGTGGCCATCATTATTGTTGCAGGGATAAGGTTGCAGAGAGGGACAGGTATGCTGAAAAGTAAATTCTTTATTATCTCGCTGGCCTGGTTCATCCTTCCGATCCTCATCGGTTTTTTCTATTCAAGGTATGTCAATGCCGTGCTTCAGTATTCCGGACTGATTTTTACATTTCCGTTTTTTCTGTTCATTTTATTTGGGAACCTGCCTGATATTAAAAAACCGGTCAAATACCTGGCTGTCCCGCTGATCTCCCTGGCACTGATCCTTACACTTATCTACGGAAGGCAATACTATTCACTCTTTTATCAGTCAAGGTTCAAACACCTGATCCTTGATACCGAACAAAC
>JAZGGT010000648.1:0-3311 GCA_036480555.1 Bacteroidales bacterium
ACCAGTATATTACCCTCGAAGCCGTAATCAAAATTCATGGTCGAAAAGTAAGGAGGGAAGGGATAAACCGGTATGTCGTACTGGTACTGGTAGTAAATTTCTGTTTTGAGCAACCAGTCGGGATTGGGCCGGTACTGGTACCCCAGGATGTAATGTTTTGCCTTGGCCAGTTCCAGGTCTTTGTTAATCTGTACTTTTTCCCCGTCATGCATGGTCATTTCACCGGTGTACAGGGTAAAAGATTCCCTCCGGCTGTGGATTCCGAATCCTGCACTAAGATTGTGTTTTGGCAGAAATTGCCAGGACAGGCTCATCCTGGGTTCAATGGAATTGTTCTGATTCAGGAGGAGATGTATATAATGCATACCAGCGTTCAGGGTCAGGGATGGTATAATCCTGTAGCGCCAGTTCAGGTGGGCCTGGACTATGCCTGTGCTTCCTTTGTCATCAACATAGATTTGTTCAAAATCGATATCGCTGGAGTACAAAGGATGACTTGGGTCAAGGGCTCTGTTGGACAGGGTATCTGAATGCCATCCCATGAAAGAATTGTATAGTGCATGGGTATAAACCAGCCCGGTCCGGATTTTATGCTTTGCACTCAGCTTTTGATTCAGGGTGACCGATATCCGCGGCGTAATATCCCTGACATCGTTGTGGGAAGTGTAATCAACCGGATCTGCAGACGATCCCATGTTCCTGTACGTATCCCATCGGTATTTCCAGAAGGAAAAGGCGGCGATGGTCTTGATCCTTGTAGATTCAGTTAAACCAATTTCGTTTGAGACACCCAGTGTTGCTATGTCATTGTACCAGTCATAACCAGAATCTCCCTTCTCGTGGCTTTTCCCCCCGATCCCGAAAATGGAGAATGTCCCCATACGTCTTGAAGGGAGGTGAAACTTAAAGGATAGGTCCGTAAAATCCGGCGTATGGTCCATCAGTCCCGCCATGCTGATCAAACCCAGTGTATAAAACCTGAACTGGGCAATATAGGTGGCACCTGTGTGCCTGTTCAGGGGGCCCTCGGCCATAAACTCGGTGCCGATCACACCGATCTGGAAAGTTTGTTCATGTCTTTCATTGTTCCCCGTCCTGAGGTTAATATCAAATACTCCTGAAAGCGCATTTCCATATTCAGCCGGGAAAGCACCGGTAAAAAAATCTGAGCGCCCCAGCATGTTATTGCTCAGCATATTAATGCCGCCGCCTGATGAACCGATCTCCCCGAAATGATTCATGTTTGGAACCTCGATCCCCTCCAGTCTCCAGAGTAATCCTTTGGGACTGTTCCCCCTGATTACGATCTGGTTCTGGCCATCATTCGGGCTAGCCACTCCGGGCAGGGATACAGCGACTCTGGATATATCGTTCATCGACCCTGGGATGTAGGTGAGATCTTCTCCTGAAAGTGGAATGGTACTGATTATGGCCAGATCATTAACCGGTTTAAGCTTGTCTATCTTATGCCTGATGGTTACCTCCCCGATATCCAGGATGGATTCTTCCAGCTCAAATTGCAGGAAGGTTTCCTTGCCGGAATGGACCACCAGGCTGGGAAGGCTTTTGCCTTCATATCCCATGCAGGAGATTTCAAGCTCATGCCTGCCAACCGGGATCTCTTTCAGGCGGAAATTACCTTCTAGATCGGTAATGGTTCCTTTTAGGGGACTGGTAATAAAGACGTTCACACCGGGAATGGGGAGTCCGGAGTCCCTATCTATGATCCTGCCTCTGACCGTCTGGGTCAGGCCTGTATTTTCCTTTTTCGGAATGAGCAGGATCTTGTCCTTTTTTACGATATAATCAACCGGGATATCCCGCAGTATTACATCCAGCATCTCTTTGACAGTATGTTCGCCAGCTTTGAGGACAACTTCCTGCCCGACAGGGACCTTATTCCCATAAGAAAATGTAAAGTCCCCTTCCCGGCCAATGATCTTGAGTGCCTGTTCCAGCGTGGTAACCTGGTTATTCATCTGGATCTTTTTATCCAGTATTGACTCCTTTTCCTGGGCCAGTACAGCTGCCTGGCAGAAAAGAAAAATGATGAAGATTAATATAATAGGTTTATTCTTCATTTGTCTGAACATCGAAGGCCCTGACCTGTATCCTGCCATCTGTTTCTTCAAAAGCTATATCAAGTACCAGAGAGATTTCCTGCAGTACATCGTCAATTTTCTGATTTTTATAGGTGCCTGTAAGCGCCAGTGTATCGAGTTCCGTGTCCATGATATGGAACTCCTTGTGGTAATGTTTTCCCAGCTGCTTTAATACCTGTGGCAGGGGTGCATTATCAAATGTCAGGGTCCGGGTCTTCCAGCTCAGGAAATTCAGGTCAAAGGAAACTTGCTGTTGAATGTGGCCATTATGGTATTCGGCATGCTCATCCTTGCCAAGCACCAATGCCTGTTTCTTTTTACCCTTTGGATAAAAGGCTACTTTCCCGGTCAGCACGTTCAATAATACCCTTCTTTTCACCGTATCTTCCTTCAGGTGGAAGGATGTCCCCAATACCTCCGTGGATGCTTCATCTGCCACGATGACAATGAAGGTCTTTTCTTCATTCCTGGCTACGTCAAAGAATGCTTCTCCTTCGAGTTTAACAGCCCGTTTCAGGCCCTTAAACTCAGCTGGGTAAGCTAGTCTGCTTCCTGTATTGAGGGATACCTTGCTGCCATCGGGCAAAGTGATCTCCTCCCTTTGCCCCGAAGCATCCAGGGTGATCCAGTCCATTTTACTGAGCATGCCATTCCCTGTATAATAATAGATCAAGAATGTTGAGGCAAATACCAGGAGGATGAGGGCTGCCACACGCATAATCCTGAAGGTCATCCTCCTGATCTGCCTCGAAGGATGATGCTCTTCGGGTTGCTTTGAGAATCCAAATATTTTGCGGAGGGAGTTCCAGTCTTTTGCCGCATCAATGGACTGAAATTCCCGGATATTGCCGGAAGACTTCCATATCTGCTCCATCTGCTCCAGGTATGCCCTGTTCGATGGTTCAGCTTCCATGGAAAGCCTGATGGTTTCGGATTCCTCAGGGGTAAGATTCCCGGTGAGATATTTCATCAAGAGTTCATCATCCATACTGAAACTAAGACAACCTGGGAAGAGGATACACGTACGGGGGAATGAAGTTTTTTATCCCCTCAGTGGCAATAGGCTGTTTTTCAGAGATTTGAGTGCCTTGCTGATCTGAGTTTCCACAGTTCGTACTGACAGGTTCAATTCATCAGCGATCTCCCTGTTCCGTTTCCCGTCCACACGGCTCATGATGTATATTTGCCTGCATTTCTCAGGTAACTTTG
>JAZGGT010000649.1:0-2309 GCA_036480555.1 Bacteroidales bacterium
AGACAAATACGAACTATTCACACTATCACCCCTTATGTATTTGTATCAATTTCTATTGAAACGAAATCCAAGGAAAATCAGATTTCCCCCTGTATAAATATTATAACCCCTTTTAAATGGATCCCGGATCTTTGAAAGGTCCGGGATCCTAAATTTCTAGATTATATCAATCCAACCTGAGCATTAAACTCGTTGATCAATTCATCGATATCAGGAATTTGTTTCTGGAAATTGGTCCAGTAATCCTTGTCATACCATTGAGACTGGATCTCCTCAAAGGTTTTTCCCTGTTGTTCAATCCAGGTGAAATATTTCAAGTTGTGAAGCCGACGTCGATCCTGATAGGTTAGATCCTGGAGATAGTTCGGGGTTATACCTTCCAGGTAACGGGCATGTGTCCGGCCAGCATCCATTTCAGTGTACTTGCCAGCCTCATCATGCATTTCTTTGAGACGACTTTCATATAACTCCATGGAGTCAGTCCAGACTGTCAAAATGACATCATTTTCATCCATTTCATAATATTTTGCCATCTTAATCGCCATCACAGTATTGGCAATAGATGAAAAGCCCAGTAGATCCAATCTCCCTACAAGCCCTTCCGGAACACCCTGATTTACCAGATACTTCCGACCTTCAGGTTCATTAAACAATCGAGCTAGATTTACGACTGTGTTGTCATCGATACCAATCACCATGTCTGTATTTTTTACATTATGAATCCAGGGAACATGTTTATCACCGATACCCTCAATACGGTGAGCGCCAAATCCATTTTCAAGTAAAGTCGGGCATTGCAATGCCTCTCCAGCTGCGATCTTGCTGGAAGGGAAGAGTTGTTTCAGGTAATCCCCACAACCGATAGTCCCGGCGGAACCTGTTGTCAGGGTTACTCCCCGATATTCATCCTGGGGACCCATCACTTCCTGCAGGACTTCTTCCATGGCGTGTCCGGTAATCTCGTAATGCCAGAGGTAATTACCAAACTCATCAAATTGGTTAAAGACAAAGATATTGTCCCGTGTTTCCCGTAATTCCCAGACTTTGTCATAGATCTCTTTTACATTGCTCTCGGATCCAGGCGTGGCAATTACTTCACCAGCAACCTTGTCCAACCATTCAAAACGTTCCCGGCTCATTTCTTCGGGAAGGATGGCAATCGATTTACAGGCCAATAAGGCAGAGTCGTAGGCCCCGCCGCGGCAGTAATTGCCAGTGGATGGCCACACAGCCTGGTGATAAGTTGGATCAAATTTACCTGTGACCATGGGAGGTACCAGACAGCCATAGGCAGCGCCAACTTTGTGAGCACCGGTAGGGAACCATTTTCCAACCAAGGCAACGATCTTGGCATCCACTCCCGTCAGGCTGGATGGCAATTCAACATAGTTCACCCCACCATATCCGCCGCCTTCTGCAACCGGTTCATTTTTCCAGGTGATCCGGAAAAGATTTCTCGATGTAATATCCCACAGACCAATTTTCTTGAGCTCATCCTTAACACTATCAGGGATAAGTTCAGGGTTTTTCATCTGTTCAAACGTTGGGATGACGATATTCTGTTTTTTAGCCTGTTCTACTGTACGTTTAAGTTGTTTTTTATCTAAACTTAAGTCAATCATTTTTCCTATCCTTTCTACTATTATTAATCTCAATTATTGATCAGTAAAATACCACTATCGTTTAATCACCTTCTTGATTCGCCTCCAGATCTTCCCGAACTATATACAGTGGGCGTCCCTTGGCTTCATCATATAGTCGACCCACATATTCACCCAACATACCCAATGAAATCAGCTGAACTCCTCCCAAGAATAACACAGCTATTAATGTTGAAGCTTGTCCAAAAAATGCCTGAGAGCCTGCCAAGCGCAGGATAATGACCACAGGTATGGCAATAATGCTTATCCCAGCGGCAATAAATCCCAGGTAGGTAGCCAATTGCAGGGGAAAATAAGAAAACCCGGTGATGGCATCACTGGCAAACCGGATCATCTTTTTCAGTGGATATTTGGTTTCGCCCGCATATCTTTCTGCCCGCTCATATTCCACACCAATTTGTTTATATCCGATCCAAGAAGACATACCTCGCAAAAAGCGGTGTCTTTCCCTCATCTGATTCATCACACTGACAACTTTTCTGTCAAGCAAGCGGAAATCTCCGGTATCCGTAGGAATGTAAACATCCGTGATGCGTTGAATTAGTCTGTAAAATGCTGAAGCAGCAAAGAGTTTAAACCAGGATTCTCCTTCCCTTTTTGATCTGACCGCATAAACCACTTCATATCCCTCTTTCCACTTTTCGATCA
>JAZGGT010000650.1:0-6328 GCA_036480555.1 Bacteroidales bacterium
TTTCCGGTTTGCGTATTCTGATCCCTTCAGCCATTTGGCAGCTACCTTGACCAATTGCTGTGTAGGAGCAAGTTCTACAGGAATCTTCTGGATACTGAATGATGAAAATACAAGCAGCAGGGCCAGCATTAAGGCAAAGCAGATTTTCATAAATTTTGACAGGGGAATCCATCGCATCAACCCGTTCCATCCAAATAAAGCCAGCAGGACTGCCGGGGGAAGTACGGCGGCCATCACCCTGATCTCACCCACAGAGTTGCCCTGCCCTTTCCACCATACATAGGAGTGTGCAGCGAAATAGAGAAAAAATGGTAAAAATCCAACAAGTACTTCAGTGAGAAAAGGTTTCCTGATTTCACTGCCTTTGCCGAAGAAATGTATTGGAATATACAAAAGCCCAACCAGAATCATAAAGAATAAAGTTGGGCCAAAAATGGGCCTGAATTTTTTAACATAATAGAGGAGTTCGCCACTACCATAAATTGCCGCAGCTTCGCCTTTGTATGGCATGGTGTTGATCACCCAGAAAAAATCTTCATAATGAAAACTTCCGATGATGGAGAAAAACAAAACTCCCGTCAAAAAAAATGGAATTGCCTTCCATTGCCGATTAAGTAAATATGCCAGCAAAAACAAGGGGAAAATAATGACTCCTTCTGTCCTGACAAAGGGTAAAAGTGAAATAACCATGGCCGATGCGATACTCCTGTTATTGAAAAACAGGTAAATTCCCAGAGTGAGGATGAAACTAAAAAGGATCTCTGTCATGCCAGAGATCATCAATGCCATGTACATTGGGGCAAATACCAGCAGGAACAGGGCCAGGACAGGATGTTTGTAGTTTAGTTTTTTAGCTGTCAGAGAAGTAAGCAAAGCAGCTCCAAGTCCAATTAGTATATTGAATAATTTCACCCCGTTGTATCCGAATTGGGCAAAAGGTGCCATCAGTATGGTAAATAAGGGTTTGCCCCAGGGATCCAAAAAAAACTCAGGATGCTTGAAAGCGTACCTGGAAAATTTAAAATGGGCGATGTCATCGGCCCCGCCGACAGATCCCTCAGAAAGGAAAGCCAATATGGTAAAATTGATCAGGAAAGCCAGTAGAAGATAATACGGTAAATGTCTCTCAAATCTTTTGTCCATTCTTAGTCAATAAAAGTCTTCCTGCTGAAAATGTTGTACTTAAGAATGCAGAAAATGGCATGGAATCCATCCTTCCAGTTGATCTTTTTACCTTCGTGGTATGTCCTCCCGTAATAAGAGATGCCAATTTCATAAATCCTGATCCCGGGCACTCTGGAGATCTTGGCAGTCACCTCAGGTTCAAATCCGAACCTCTTCTCATGCAGGTATATTTTTTTTATAATCTCAGTCCTGAAGAGTTTATAACAGGTTTCCATATCCGTGAGATTCAGGTTGGTAAACATATTGGATAAGGTGGTGAGCATTTTATTCCCGATGGAATGCCAGAAGAAAAGTATCCGGTGGGGATTAGCTCCCACGAACCGTGAACCATAAACCACATCGGCCTGGCCGTTGAGAACAGGTTTGAGCAGGTCAGGGTACTCCTCGGGATCATATTCAAGGTCGGCATCCTGGATAAGCAGGTAATCCCCGCTGGCCTCCCGGATTCCTTTATGTATCGCAGCCCCTTTACCCCGGTTCTTTTCCTGGTTCAATAATTTGGTATTTTTACTGGAATGCCCTGATATGAATTTCTCAACCAATTCCTTTGTGTCGTCGGTGGAGCAATCATTCACGACGATGATTTCTATTTCTATCCCCGGGATTTCAAGTCCACCTACCTTTTGAAGAATATCCAGTATGGTGCTGCTCTCATTGTAAGCGGGAATTATTACCGAAAGGTGCTTGTTCATCAATATCCTGAATTTGAAGAATTCAAAGATAAGTATATGATAGAAAATATTATTGAATAACTTTGTAAAAATTACGCTTTATGGGAATACCCAGTTTCTTTAAAATACCGCGGCACAAACAGTTCAATTATGAACCCCTCTACTATGATGAGCGGAAGGAGAAACTTCAGGAAAGGATCAAACAGATTGAACAGGAATACGGTGTAAAGAAGGGGGAGGAATATGTCAGGTCATTGACCAAGGGATCATTCTCACATTATTATGAAAGGAAAAGAAAAACACAAAGATATTCTACCACCCGTCTGATCATTATCATGATCTTCCTTTTGTTTGTAGCTTACTATTTATTTTTCGTCTGATCATATGTCAGATATCATCAAACTCCTACCGGATTCTGTCGCCAATCAGATAGCCGCCGGGGAAGCCATTCAACGGCCTGCCTCCGTGGTGAAGGAACTGATGGAAAATGCCATTGATGCAGGCGCCTCGACAGTAAAAGTCAATATTAAGGAAGCAGGCCGCACACTGATCCAGGTAATCGATAATGGCTGTGGGATGTCTCAGTCCGATGCAAGCCTTGCATTTGAACGGTATGCCACATCAAAGATTTCATCTGCCAAAGATCTCTTTGCCATCAGGACCCTGGGATTCCGGGGGGAAGCCCTGGCTTCAATCGCCGCCATAGCGGAAGTTGACCTGAAAACACGCCGTGTGGAAGATGAGGTTGGCACGGAGATCAGGATCCACGGTTCGGAATTAAAAGGCCGGGAACCGGTTTCCTGTGCACCCGGCAGCAATTTCATGGTCAGGAACCTTTTTTACAATGTCCCGGCCCGCCGGAAATTCCTGAAGGCGAACACCACGGAGTTCAGGCTTATAGTAAATGAATTTTACCGGGTGGCACTGACCAACCCTGAGCTTTCCTTTTCATTGGCACATAACCAGACCGAGATCTACAGTCTGCCTCCTTCCCAGATCAAGCAACGTATCATCAATATTTTCGGGAAAAATATGTCTCAGGTCATGATCCCCGTACAAGCAGAAACAAGCATTGTAAATATCCATGGGTACCTGGGCAAACCGGAAGCTGCAAGGAAAAGATTTGGTGAACAGTTCTTTTTTGTGAACCGCAGGTACATGCGCCATCCCTATTTTCACAAAGCCATCATGAAGGCCTATGATCAGGTTCTCCCACCGGACACTGTTCCCTCATATTTCCTTTTCATGGAAGCAGCCACGGAATCAATTGATATCAATATCCATCCTACCAAGACAGAGGTGAAATTCGAAGATGAACGATCCATCTTCCAGATCCTGCATGCTGCTGCCAGGGAAACGCTGGGTAAGCACAGCATGGTCCCTTCACTTGATTTCAGTAAGGAAGGTGACATTGACATACCCGTCTTAAGGAAAGATACTGAGATCAAAATCCCCGGGGAACGCATCAACCCGGATTACAATCCTTTTGAAGAGGAACAGGGCGGACAATCCTACCAGGCCAGGGAACAGACCGGAAATCAGGCAAGGTACAGCCATTGGGAGAGCCTGTTCGAGGATATTGAAAAGGCAGAAAGGAAAATCAGTGAAGCCCTGAAGGAAAATGTGGGACCGGGTGCGGACCGGAGTGAATCCAACCTGTTCCAGTTCAAACAAAAATACATTCTGCTGGCGGTTAAATCCGGACTCATGGTCGTGAACCAGCAGAGGGCACATGAACGGATCCTCTATGACAGGTTCCTCCTGGCAGCCTCACAGGACAGGCCTTCAGCACAGCAGGAACTGTTCCCCAGGAAGGTTGAACTGAATGCTGCTGATCATGCCGTGTTAATAGAAATATTTGACGATATTTGCAAATTGGGTTTTGACATCAGGGATCTGGGAGACCATTCCGTTGAGATTATGGGCATCCCAGCAGACCTGAGTGATGAAGACCCATCCATATGGTTGGATCAATTTTTAAAAGAATTCAACGAAAAAGGAGGAGACATCAGAGGAGAGAGAGACAGGATGATTGCATCGGCCCTTGCCAGGACAGGCGCTATAAAGCCGGGAAAAGTATTGATGCCCAGGGAAATGAGAGAAATGCTGGACCAGTTGTTTGCCTGCGGTGAACCTGGATTTACACCTGATGGAAAAACTGTTTTCAGGATATTGCCCCTGGAGGATATTGATAAATTTTTTAATTGAACCAGATGAACGCATTAGGACCCAGAATTTTTGCCAATATACCACCCGTACTAAAAAACCTGCTGATCATCAACATCCTGATGTTCATTGCAATCTTCATGGCTGATAAGACGGCGCAGTTGGACTTGAACAGGGTACTAGGACTTTATTACTTCAAATCAGAGTTATTCAGACCCTACCAGATCGTCACGCATATGTTCATGCATGCCAACCTCACACATATCTTCCTCAATATGTTTATGCTATGGATGTTCGGGAAGGTGCTTGAGCAGGTCTGGGGGGGTAAACGGTTTTTATTTTACTATTTTTTCACAGGAATCGGAGCAGCAGCATTACATATGCTGGTCATGCATATAGAGATGAGTGCGATGATCAGAGAGGTCAATGCATTTGGAAATACTCCCTCACCTGAGCTTTTCACCTCATTTGTAAAGGAATATTATAGTAGGGGAGCTCCACAACTCTATGATTTTACTCAGACATGGATATCCGATCAAGGGAATCCCTATTACTCGAGTGAAGCACTTGCAATAGTTGATAAAATAGTTCAGGTTAACATGAATATTCCAACGGTTGGGGCTTCCGGAGCAGTATATGGTGTCCTGCTGGCATTCGGGGTCATTTTCCCGAACATGCCCCTGGTCCTGATCTTCTTCCCTTTCTTCCCCATCAAGGCCAAATATATGGTGATGGCTATGGGTGCGCTTGAACTACTTCATGGCCTGTCCATGTCAGGGGGCAATGTGGCTCATTTTGCCCATCTCGGTGGTATGATTTTCGGATTCATCCTGATCAAATACTGGAATACCAGCCGTCAAAATTTTTACTGATACATAATCAAGCCCAGGAAATAAGATCCGGCCATGGCAATTATTGATGAAATAAAGAAATCTTTTAAATTAGGGTCCACCCTGACCAGGCTGATCTATATTAACCTGGCTGTATTTGTTATCGTTAACCTGGTGGAAGTTTTCTATTTCCTTCTGAACAGGCACGTCAACTATCCGAATTTCCTCCTGCTGTTTGCAGTTCCGGCTGACCTCGGACAACTGGCAACCAGACCATGGTCCATCGTCACCTATATGTTCCTGCATAAAAATTTCCTGCATA
Organism: Bacteroidales bacterium; assembly: GCA_036480555.1. Lineage (GTDB taxonomy): Bacteria > Bacteroidota > Bacteroidia > Bacteroidales > SM23-62 > SM23-62. The sequence goes on from JAZGGT010000650.1 coordinate 5,175, forward strand.
TACTTTTCAACATCCTTTGGCTGTATTGGTTTGGAAGGGTGTTCCTGGAATACCTGGATTCCAGAAAGCTGGTAGGTGTCTACCTGCTCGGAGGATTATCAGGGGCTATCCTGTATATCGCAGCATTTAACCTTTTCCCGGTATTCAGCCAGGAACTGGGATTATCATACGCACTTGGTGCATCAGCTGCTGTCATGGCCATCGTTATTGCCATTGCAGCGTATGTGCCCAATTATACCATGCATCTGATGTTCCTCGGACGGGTCAAGATCATATACATAGCCATCATTGGATTCCTGATTACTTCTCTCTTTGATTTCTCAATTAACACCGGCGGTAAGATCGCACATATCGGAGGCGGTCTTTTCGGCTATCTGTATATTCTCAGGTACAAACAGGGCAAGGACATGACCCGGGGTATTAACCGCCTGCTTGAAGGACTTTTCTCGTTTTTCAAACCCAAATCCAAAATCAGGGTTACACACCGCAAGACCGATACGGACATGGATTACAACAAGCGTAAAGTAGATGAACAGAAGGAGGTGGACCAGATCCTGGACAAAATTGCAAAATCGGGTTACAGCAGTTTATCATCCCATGAAAAAGAGATCCTGTTCCGCCAGAGTAAAAAATAATCCTTTGGGCATCCCAAAACAGGAGTTCGTAAAAATTTTACATCCCGGAAGCAAATAAATCCTAATTTAGCATTACCACTGCCAAACTAACGGTTTTGAAGAGGATTCTCAGAAAGTTCATATTGTATGCCAATGTGGTATTTGCTGTTTTCCTTATCCTTTCCTTTCTGTCACCCCATCTCAGTCCGGAAAAGATCTGGTTCCCCGCCTTTCTTGGCCTTGCATATCCATACATTTTACTGGTAAATGTGTTTTTCCTGCTGGGCTGGATCATCCTTAAGAGAAGAGAGCTGCTGATTTCACTGCTGGCCATAATCCTGGGATGGGGCACCTTTACGGATTATCTCAGTATACGGCCATTCCGGCTCATGAAAAAAGATCATTATACAAATATGGTGAGGGAACAGAGAAAGGCCGATCACCAGCTTAAATTTGTATCCTTTAATGTGAGAGCATTCAACCATTACCCGAGGGGACATAATCCGTCCGCCCGCACAGAGATACTCACCTTTATCCGGG
>JAZGGT010000651.1:0-5193 GCA_036480555.1 Bacteroidales bacterium
GGTCCATTTGCCTGCAGCCGCCGGGACATCCAGATTACCAAGGAGAAACGCTCAAAGATCATGGAAAAATGCAGGCTGGGGGAGTATAGATCATTCGGAAGGTTTGAGGTGGAATCAATTGATGAACTCGATGGGACCAAGTTTTGTTTTAATGATGATGAGTGGGTCATGATTCGGTCATCCGGTACGGAACCCATATTAAGGATCTATTCAGAAGCCGGGGACAGGGAAACTGCGGAGGAAATACTGGAGGCGGCCTACAAAACGGTTGTTTTTGGTGATTGATCAAACAATATTCACCTCTTTCTCCAGCTTTATCCCATATTTCACAGCCACATCTTCTTCAATGCTATTTGCAAGATCAAGGATTTGCCTGCCGGTAGCATTTCCATGATTCACGAGCACCAGGGGCTGCTTCTCAAAGGTCCCTGCATCGCCTAAGCGTTTCCCTTTCCATCCGCATTGCTCAATCAGCCAGGCAGCCGGGATTTTTCTGGCACCCGCCGGTGCAGGGTAGGATGGTATTTCAGGGTATTTTTTAAACAGCGATTCAAATTCCGCTTCCGGGATCACAGGATTTTTAAAGAAACTCCCCGCATTACCCAGCTTATCAGGATCCGGTAATTTCGACTCGCGGATCTCTATGATCACCTGCCGCATGGTCTCCACATTCTGCCTGGCTTTGCCTGCCATTTTATCGGCAACCTGCTGATATCCGGTATTCAGCACCGGTTTTTTAGCCAGGCGGAAAACCACTGATGTGACAATGCATTTATGCTTCCATGAACCTTTGAATATACTGTCCCGGTATCCGAACCGGCAGGCCTCATTTTCGAATGTAAGCTTCTGGCCGGTAAGGATATCTATAGCAAATACCCTTTCAATGGTATACTCTGCTTCCACACCATAAGCGCCTATGTTCTGAATGGGACTCGATCCCACTGATCCCGGGATAAGGGACAGGTTCTCTATCCCGCCGAAATCCCATGTGGTAGTCCAGGCCACAAAATCATCCCAGTTTTCCCCGGCACCAACCTGTATTTTTACGGTGGACCTGTCTTCATCAATGATTTCCCTGCCGAGTATATGCGGACGGATCACCAATCCGTTGAAATCATCAGAAAAAAGGATATTACTTCCGTCCCCCAGGATGAGCCTGGGCCCCTTCAGAAATACAGGATATGAGATCAGTTCCCGGAGATCCTTGATGCTCCGGCACTCGCAGAAATATCTGGCTCCGGCATCAACATGGAAGGTATTCAGGTCCCTGAGAGGATGGTTCTGACGGATATCTGGCATGATAGAAGAATACCGTCACAAGATAAACAATATCCACCGACCTCCTTTGCGTTAAAGGATATATTCCTTATGTTTAAATGATAGTAAACTTGTATCATTTGGAGGGAAAAAGCATATATATTGCTGTGACTAACGACCTGGTGATAGACCAGCGTGTCCACCGGACAGCCATGACCCTGCTCGAAACCGGCGCAAAGCCTGTACTGGTTGGATTTAAACGGCCGGGGAGCCAGGAGATCAGGGAACGGCCCTACAGGACCTGCCGGCTCAGGCCGGTATTCCAGAAAGGGTTTTTATTTTATGCCTGTGTAAACCTCCGACTGTTCTTTTTCCTGTTATTCAGGAGGTCGGCCATGCTGGTCTCTAATGATCTGGATACACTGCCAGCTGTTTTCCTTGCAGCCAGGATCAAAAGCATACCCCTGGTATTTGACAGCCACGAATACTTTACCGAGTTGCCAGAGCTGGTAGACCGCAGGTTTGTTCGCCGGGTATGGAAGGGCTTGGAAAAAGCATTACTGCCACGTATTCAATACGGTTATACAGTATGCCAGTCCATTTCGCAGGCTTACCAGGATATTTACGGGATCCGGCTCGCCGTGGTCAGGAACCTGCCCATTGTATCCGGTCAGGATCCGGGCATAAATAGCCATGAGGAAAACAACCGGCCTGACCTGATCATATACCAGGGTGCAATCAACATGGGCAGGGGACTCGAAACCATGATCAGGGCAATGACATACCTCGATAAGTACCGCTTGCAGATATTCGGGGAGGGGACCATCACACAGGACCTGGTACGGCTCAGGGATTCCCTTTCATTGGGGGACCGTGTTGAATTTATGGGCAGGATCCCCTTTGGTGAACTCAGGATACTTACCCGTCAGGCAGCACTCGGCATATCGCTGGAAGAAAATATCGGCCTGAATTATTATTATACCCTTCCCAACAAACTCTTTGATTATATACAGGCACAGATCCCGGTACTGGTATCGGACCTGCCGGAGATGCGCAGGATCGTTACAGATTATGAGATAGGGCAGGTGGTGCGGGACCGTGACCCTGAACTGCTTGCCAGGCAGGTTGAAGAGATGATGTCTTCGGAGGAGCAGAGAAAACATTGGAAAAAGAACCTGCATTTAGCAGCCGGTGAATTGCACTGGGATAATGAGGTTGATAAACTAAGGGATGTATACCGTGACGCAGGACTTACTTTCCCGGTTATACCTCCGTCTCCCGGATGATCAGTTCCTCAAAATTGTCAGGGTCGGTAACTCCCTCGGTATTGAATATCAAGACCCTGGACTGGCGGTTCAAACCGATCTTCTTTTTAACTTCTTCAAGTGACTCTTCATAAGCAAGTGCTGTGAGTCCACCGAGTCCGGCAGCCCCTGATTCTCCTGCAAAGATCTGTGTGTCACTCCTGAAGGGGAAATAAAGGTTTTGCATGGCCTTGATGGCGTAATCATCCGGGATGGCAAGGAACAGATCAACTCCATCCTTCAATATCTTCCAGGCAAGAGGGGAGGGGGTTCCGCAATTCAAACCTGACATAAGTGTTTGCTGTGATCCCTTCGTCTTTGAAACCCTTTCCTGCCTTATTGATTCAAGCAGGGAATCCGAATTGAGCGGTTCTACAGCAACGATCATAGGCATGTTTTTAGGATACCTGTTACGGTAATAGGCAACTACAGATGATGCCCATGTTCCTACTCCGCACTGAAGAAATACAAAATCTATGAGAGGTTCCCTGGGTGCATGTATCAACTCTTCCAGTTCCATCATCATGGTTTTATAGCCTGTTGTAATGAAGGTCGGTATCTCAGTATAATCTTCCCATGACATATCCTGCATAAGTACATAACCATTCCCTTCGGCCTCATCACGTGCCCTTACTACTGCTGCATCATAATCTCCATCCACGACAATCACCTTTCCGCGTTGTTTTTTGATATTCTTAATTCTGGAAATTGCGGTATCGGCGGGGACAAAAATGACGGCCTTCTGCTTATTCATCTTTGCAGCCCAAGCAACGGATCTACCATGGTTGCCATCCGTGGCCGTACAGAAAATATGTTTGCCCGGATTCGCATCAAGGTATTTATGTATGGCAAAACTCGCTCCCAGGGTCTTGAAAGTATTTTGCCTGAACCGGCGGGATTCATCCTTGATATATAATTCCTTAATTCCCATGCTTTTTGCCAGCCGTGGGAGTAAGATCAAAGGAGTCGATTCATAACGCCGGAGCTTACTGTGGTAGGCCAGTGGATCCTCATTTTTAAACACCCTGTTAAACTTACGGTCGAGTAAGAAACCGGGCTTTTCTTTGAGATTGAGATGATAACTACAGTTCAGAGGCATGATTTTGAAATAAATGTCAGAGACCTAACAGGGTACGTTCCGGATCACCGGTGCTGAACAACATATTCAGCGGATTTTCAATAAGTTCCTTGATCCTGACCAGGAAACTGACAGAGTCACGTCCGTCGATCAACCGGTGATCATACGAGAGGGCAATATACATCATCGGGCGGATATGCACCTGTCCGTTCACTGCTACAGGTCTTTCAACAATATTATGCATCCCCAGAATGGCTGATTGAGGGGGATTCAGAACCGGTGTCGAAAGCAAGGATCCAAAAACCCCACCGTTGGTGATGGTAAAAGTACCTCCTGTCATATCATCCATGCTGATCCTGGCGGCCCGTGCCTTGTTGGCCAGCTCCATAATCTGTGATTCAATGGAGGCCAGGCTCAGTGCTTCAGCATTCCTGATTACGGGTACCATCAGTCCCTTGTCAGTCTGGACAGCAATCCCGATATCACAATATTCGGGAGAAACCATTTCTTCTCCTTCAATGCGGGAATTTACATTGGGGAATGCCGCCAGCGATCCGGTAACCGCTTTTACGAAGAAGGACATAAACCCGAGTTTGATCCCATGTTTTTCCATAAAGGCTGACTGGTAGGTTTTCCTGAGCCGGATAATCTCGCTCATATCTGCCTCGTTAAAGGTGGTAAGCATGGCAGTTTCATTTTTGACTGCTACCAGCCTCTCAGCGAGTTTTCTCCGCAGATTGCTAATTCGTGTCCTTTTCTCATCACGGCTGGCCTTTATCACGGCAGATGGCAGAGAGATCCCTTGCTGGTCCAGTACCATCTGAACCTCCTTTTTCGTAATCCGTTTCAGTCCAGATACAATATCTTCTACAGACAGGTCATTTTCCTCCATCATCCTTGCTGCTACCGGAGAGACCCTGACATTGGCGTTTGTTTCATCCGGTGCACTTTCCGGCTTTCCTTTGACTAGGGTCTTGGATTCTTCCTTTGCCGGCGCTGCTTCCTGTGGTATGGGCGTCTCGGCTGCCTCTCCGGCTGGCTTTTTCTTTCCTCCAGGGGACTTTGCCGATGTATCGATGGTACAGGCCACTTCACCTACCGGTACGGTTTCACCCACCTCGGCCATGATCTTGATCTTGCCGGCTTCTTCAGCAATGAGGGGGAGTGTAGCCTTGTCTGACTCCACTTCGGCCACCTCCTGGTCCTTTTCCACGTATTCCCCATCCTGCACCAGCCAGGTGGCAATTTCGACTTCCGAGATTGATTCACCCGGACTGGGAACCTTTATTTCAATGATCATTTTGAAGTACTTTGGAATCGAAATGTAATAAATTGTAACGGAATATCTTAATTCTTCTGGAAATATTGATGGGCTTTGAGGATTTCTTTCCTTGATTTTCCAACGACACACTGGAGTCCGCAATAAACATTTTTAAGTTCACAATCGCAACGCCTGAAGACTTTCTGGATAATCTCCTCCTGTCCCATCAGGTGAACCTTGTTGAGGCCGGTGGCCGGGCTCCCGCTGGGTTGCCGGGTTACCGGTTCAGGCCT
>JAZGGT010000652.1:0-10394 GCA_036480555.1 Bacteroidales bacterium
TCTTTGATATGATTTAATTGAATCGCCTGAAACCGGGTTCAGAAAGGGAAGCAAAGGATCCGGAAAGAGTCCGGGAGCAAAATCCGCTTTTGGGGAAGAATTCCGGATGTGAACGTTGTCTGTTCGAAACAATTTTATGTTTCCTTTACTTATGCGACCACTATCTCCTTCAAGGTCTGAAACTTCAATTTTCAGGTTTTTTAAATGGTTTTTCTTCCCATTGGAAATGACCACTTGAAAAGCTTCATATTCGTTTCTGGCAGCCTTTATATCAATGACCGGATTACCCGTGACAGGGACCCCGGGAATGGCACGTTGCATTGAATTCAGGGCTGTCAAACGAATGGTTTGACTTGTTTTTTTACTCTCCTGACCACATTGTGCAAACAGGATTAAAATGAAGAACAAAATTACGTTTGAAAATTGATTTTTTCTCATCGGTTTCTATTTAATAGGATATACAGAATGGCTGTACTTCTTGATCAGAAAAATATATTAAAAAGATATGTAATTTTAATCAGATGAAAAAACTCATTGCCCTTATTACAATTCTCATCCTTTGGCCGCTGATGTTGGTCCGGGGACAAAGTTTTGAAATATGGGCTGCAACTGATGGCGTTAAAGTAGACAGGTTTGACCTTAACCATCCGTTGAAATCAGGGAATTATACCTGGGATGGAGATACTGTCAGGATTTTTGGAGCAATCAATGAGATTGTAGCCTTTCAGGTAATTGTCGAAACCGGGATAAAACAATTAACGATCAGCAAGGCCGGATTAAAAGAACTGGTACATAAAGAGTTCCCTGAATACATTATTACCTATGTTCCTCCAGATACAGATCCTACCTTGTATGCCGGAAGACCCATCCATATTTTTAATGTAAATTATATGGAAGTAAAAGAAGCAACCACTGCCAGTTGGATCCATTTGTCTTCACTTCCTTCTGCAATAAAAAATCCCCTGGGATGGAAACCGGTTCAACTGGTACCTGAAAATGCTCTCAGTGGCAGGGGGGGATATCCGCTAGTGACCGGTGCCATGCAGAATCAATCAATATGGTTCGATATATATATCACAAAGGATCTGATTCCAGGCATTTACTATGGGAATGTGGTGATCGAAACATCAGTGGGTGATTTCAATATTCCGGTCAGGCTCGAAGTGCTTGACTTTAACCTGCCGGATGAAAACAGTTTAAACGCCATGTTCTATTTTAATAACAGCAATCTCATTATTTACATGGGAAACTCATTTGATTATGATCCCGGGTTCCATCGTTTTGCCCACCGTCAAAGAGTGGAATTTGTCCATGCGTATGATATTGAGTCAATATCAGATAAAATGGACATGTTCAGCGGGCAAGATTTTACTCCTGAAAAAAATTATGAAGGACCTGGCGAAAATACTGGATATAGAATTGTTCCCAGAACATTCTATGGCACACCTGATGAATGGTTAAACCAGACAACTGCCAGAAATTTATCTGATGAATGGATGGAATTTATCAATGAACATATTCCGGAAGCCATCACTTTTCTGTATATGCCCGATGAACCCGGACCTTCAGAGTTCCCTTTTATTAAAAGTGTTGCTGGCAACATTCATTCTAATCCGGGACCGGGAAAAGATCTGAAAATACTGGTTACGCACGGATATACAACTGAACTTGAAGGATATATCGATATCTGGGCCACCACACCGGGACAGCTTGATAAGGAAAGGGTTAAGATTGAAGAAAGCAAAGGGAACCAGATGTGGTTTTATAACGGCGGCCGTCCATATGTAGGGGCCATAATTAATGATGCGCCGGCCACAGATACCCGGATGATCGCCTGGTCGGCTTACAAAGAAAATATAAGCACCTATTTTTACTGGCATGTTGATCACTGGTATCATAACAGTCAATTTGGGCCAGGTCCTGATTCACCTCTCAGGAAGCAAAATATCTGGCAAAACACCATCACATTTGAGCGCCGGCCACAGTATGATGACTGGGCCAACGGTGACGGGGTTTTAATATATCCCGGCAGGGAATTAATACACCAGGAAGAAGACAGGGGAATCAATGGTCCTGTTTCGTCAGTCAGAATGGCAAATTTCAGAAGGGGCATGCAGGATCACCTCTACCTTACCATGGCCGGAAAAAGAGGGCAAGATGAACTGATCGATGAAGCGCTTGACAACATTGTACCCAGGGTATTTATGGAAGTTAACCGTAATGACAAGATATATTATGAGTTGGATCCCGATGTATACGACCGCTTCAGGTATAAACTCGGAGTAGCTATTTCAGAAAATGATGAGATTACCGGATGGACAGATGATTTAAATAAGTTTTCTCCGGTGGAAATCTTCCCGAATCCCTTATCCGGAAATATATTACACATACATTTCCAGGCCGAAAATCCTTTTGAGATTCAGGTTGATATTTATAACCTGCAAGGCCAATTAGCAGGCAAGTTATTGAGGACAAGGAGTAATAATAACAGGCTTGATGAAACAATTAACCTGCATAATGGGGGACTGAATTTAAAACAGGGCATGTACTTTCTCCAGATTAAAATTCTATACAGCAACAACATAAGCGAGATGAGAATATTAAAAATGGTAAAAACTTAAATTCCCAATGTTTAATCTCTACTGTCCGACCAATAATAATAGAAAAATAAATCTTTTATGAATTTCTCGAATCGATTTTTACATTACTCAATACGGATCCTGTTTGCCATGTCCGTTTCCATTGCAGGTATGCTGTCGGCTTACACAGCCAATGATAACTCCGGACAAACTGAAAATGACACAGCCATAAATAAAACCTCCCCCGACATATTATATCAATATTTTCCATCACAAATGCATGCATTTATATGGTGTAACTGGGAATCGGTTCCGCTCGATCGTATGGCAAAAGTATTGGATACGACTACAGAAAATGTTCGTAAAGCAGGCCGTTCCATGGGTCTTCCGCCATACCGAGAACCAGGTCCGGAATTTTTACAACGCGGATATATCTCATTGATCCGTCGCAACTGGCACCTGATCAGCTACGACCAGATACTTACTTTATTAAATTGGAATGCCGGACAATTGGATCAAACCCTGAGAGATGACGACTTTCTCTGGGTTAAAGTAGGCGGTATGAAACCCGATTGCCCGCCTCTTCAATACATACCACCAAGCCTGAAGACTAAAAAGCGCTGTGCCGAATTAAAAAAAATCGTTGAAGAAAATTTTGGTGAAGAACTAAACAAACCTCAGGAAGAGCGGTTTGCATTTATCCAAAATTTATCTGTCATGGATGAAAACTATGATTTTAGCACATACTCAAAAAAAGCTACGGACGAATCAATCCGGTTTATTTATTCCTATTTTGCACCTTTTGGCGATCCTCTGTTACACCCTGATCTCAACCCTTTTCCGGATGGTTTGCTTCAAAGTCTCGCCAAACAGGGAATTAATGGTGTCTGGCTCCACGTAGTATTACATCAATTAACATCCAGCAATATCTTTCCTGAGCTTGGCAAGGACCATGAGATACGCCTGGCAAACCTCCGCAAACTGGCAAAGCGTGCTGATAAATATGGAATAAAAATATATCTCTACATGAATGAACCAAGAGCCATGCCTCCCACATTCTTCGAAGACCGGGAAGACCTGTTGGGCTATCAGTATAATGGTTTTGGCACTTTATGTACCAGTGTACCTATGGTTCGCCAATGGGTTAAGGAATCCCTGACAAATGTTTTTGCCTATGTTCCTGAGCTTGGAGGAGTATTCACCATAACAGGCTCTGAGAACCTTACCAATTGCTGGTCGAAACAACATGGGGATCAATGCCCGCGATGTTCAGGGCGAGAGCCTGCAGAGGTAATTGCAGAAGTCAATAAAGCCATTGCTGAGGGTGTTTGGGAAGGAAATCCGGATGCCAAAGTGATAGTTTGGGACTGGGGTTGGCCGGACGGCACAGCCTGGGGAAAAAACACCTGGGCTGCCGACATCATCAAACAACTTCCCGATAATGTATACCATATGAGTGTGAGCGAATGGAGTTTGCCCCTTCATCGTGGTGGTATCAAAACAACCGTCGGCGAATATTCAATTTCTGCAGTAGGTCCGGGACCAAGGGCCCTCCGGCTGTGGGATCTGGCAAAAAGCCGGAACCTGAAAACAATTGCAAAGGTTCAGGTTAACAACACCTGGGAATTATCTGCCATTCCTTATTTACCTGTCATGAACCTGATTGGACAACACATTAAAAATCTTCAAAAAGAGAATGTAGATGGACTGATGCTCAGCTGGTCCCTGGGCGGATATCCTTCCCCAAACCTGGAGCTTGTCAAATATATCCAGGACCATCCTTCCCATACTTTAGATCAGTCCCTTTTGGAAATAGCCGTTAACAGATATGGGAAAGAATCGGCTCCGGAAATTGTGAAAGCCTGGGGTACATTCAGTTCAGCATTTACAGAATTTCCATATGGTCTTAGTGTTTATACTGCCCCTATGAATTACGGTGTTTCCAATCCTTTTTATCCTGACCCGACCGGGAAAAAAGCAACCATGCTTGGTTTCCCTTTTGATGATCTGGACAAATGGCGAGGAGTTTACCCGGCCGGGATACTGGCTGATCAGTTTGTAAAACTGGCTGATGAATGGGAAAAAGGCTTACCCTATTTTAAGAACGCCCTGGAAAAAGCAGAAAATCCTGCCCATAATACAAATGTCCTTGAAGATTATCGTTTTGCAACTGCCGCCTGGATCCATTTCAAAAGCGTTGCCAACCAGGTCCGGTTTATCATGGCCCGTGACAGCCTTCGATCCGGGAACCTGGGACAAAATCAGGTGGCAGCAAAAATAAAAGTCATCGAAGATATTGCCAGGGATGAAATGCAATTGGCCAGGCAAATATACCTGATCAGCAAAGAAGACTCCCGCATCGGTTTTGAGGCTTCAAATCACTATTTTTACTTTCCCCTGGATTTTGTGGGAAAAGTGATCAATTGTGAATATATTCTTAAGACCTGGCTGCCGGATGTTAGTGCAAGCTACCAACAGCAATAACCTGGCTAGGATAACTGAAATGACATTTATATGCCTACCAGTTGTCCAGGGCCATCACCCTTTTATGTTTCCCCTTTCCAACCAGGATAGCTTGATCGGATAATACTTTCTCCGGATTTTTTAATACCAGGTCAAGTTCCAGTAAGGCATACATCAAAAAGCCTACACCATCCATGGCTTCATAATAAGGCTTGGCAGGATGTCCCCTAAAAAGCCCATTGTGATATAGTCTGTCAATGGCAATGTCAGCTATTGATATCGCTTCTTCCAGATATTTATGTTCTCTTGTAATGATAAACATATGGATATAGAATGAGATAGTTCTCCCGTACTTTCCGGCGTAGGTACCTTTGCGACCGAATTTCTCCGAGTATTCACGGTACCATGTTTGTTCTGTTTCCGGGCTCCCTGGAGGGCATTGCATAATCCATTCAGCAAACCTTTCAGCGGTTGTTAAAAAGAGCGGCTCCTTGCATAACTGGTAAGCAAAAGCATAAGCCTGTGCCGTATAGATGGCATACTGGTAACCTGCTACATAAGGTTCCCACAGGTCGAGATGTCCGCGGGGCTCATATTGTGCATAGTCATCCTGGAGCCTTGGACCTGGCAGCGGTGTACCGTCCAATTTCAGTGCCCCCCAGAACTTGCCGGTTTTTTCGTCAAATCCGTATCGGGCATAGGCTGTTAGAATATCCATTGCCTGATCTTTGAAGACTACCTCTCCGCTCATCTCATAGGCTTTCAGCAAGGAATGACAGTAAAGTCCAGGAATACTGGTAACAAAACTGCTTCCGTCAAATCTATCCATCCCGGCATTAGGCCGTTCAGGGAAGAGGTCCGTTTCTATATTCCTCCTTGCCCAGTAATAATCAGCAAGCAGTCTTGCCCGGTTCAGCCATACCTTCTGCTTTGTTTTGGTGTACAGGAAAGAGAAAGCCTCCAAGATAGCGCCGCTGCTCATACTGAAATCGCAACCCTGCAGGCCATCAGCATGGCGGTTTATCTCCCCGGTTTGCTTATTGATCACATGCCATTGCCATAGGGCTTCAATTTCCTTTTTAACAGCCTCCTCGTTAAGCTGCCACAAATACTCCCAATTGATACAGTTAATGGCATGGATCTCATGGTGGTTCCCCTCATGGCCATCCATACTATCCTTGAACACATCGTAATGCCGGTGCCATCCCCACCATAACAATCCATTGGTGTCGACAAGATGACGCAGGTAGTAGTCCGTGTATCTGTTGGCAAATTCTTCGTAGCTACCATCATCTGTGACCTGGGATAAATGAACCATGGTTTTCAACAGGGCATTATCCGAGAGCAGGTTGGCCCCTGCGGGATTTCGCCGTTCCCTCCGGATGACACGCCAGGCTTCATCAAGTTCCAGGGGGTCCTCTGGAGAAATCCTGGATTCAACGTCCAGTATACTGACCAGGATCGGGGTATGTTCCGGGCCATAGGTATCTGTTCCATGTGTCATCAGGAGATCTATGCATTCCCGGACATATGCCACATAGGATTTATCTGTTCCGGGAAAATGTTTCACTTCCGCATTGATTGCTTGCCCTGGGATAAGGAACAACCAGATCATCATGATGATCTGATATGTATAGAAGTTTTGTGTCATGGCTAATCTTTATTCAAAAATAAGAGCTTAAACGAAAAGAGACAATATTGTACCAATTAAATGGACCTTTCCAGGCAATCGGCCACTCTCGAGCTGACCAGCGTGCATTTGAGTAAGGTGTTTTTGTAATATTCATTATCTTAGACGTTATTATGAAAGTAATCATTGTTTTATTAATACATCTTTTAGTGCAGATGTGCACTGCTAATCAAACTGAAATGGCTTCAAAATACAAGGTCCAAAAAATCAGCATGCAGCCTGAGATAAATGCAGTCTGGGATAAGATGCCCTGGAGTGGGATTGAACCCATTCAAATAAAACAGTTTATGGGAGATAAGCCGGAACATTTTCCATTCACCCAGGCAAAGGTGGCTTATGACAATACTGCGATCTATGTTATATTCAGGGTTGAAGACAGGTATGTAAAAGCAGTTGCCGGCAAAAACCAGGGCCCAGTATATCTGGATAGCTGTGTTGAGTTCTTCTTTTCCCCCGAAGACGGTATTAAAGATGGCTATTTTAACCTGGAAATGAATTGCGGCGGGACCATGTTATTTCACCATCAGATGGAACCCAGGACCAAGCAGACATTACTCAGTGAGGATCACATTCGGCAGGTGGAGGTAGCTACTACGCTTCCTAAGATTGTCGATCCTGAGATCGCCGAGGATACCACATGGATTGTTGAATACAGGATCCCTTTCTCAGTACTGAGTAATTACCATTCATTTCCAAATCCTGAAGCAGGATCTGTTTGGAGAGCTAACTTCTATAAATGTGCGGATAAAACATCTCATCCTCACTGGCTCACCTGGTCTCCTATTGATTTTCCCAGGCCAAATTTCCATGTGCCGGAATACTTTGGGATCCTCGAGTTTCAGGAATAATACAATATCGCCAATTTGAAACAACTATTGTTCACAATTTTCTTTTGCCTGGTTCTGCCATCTTTTACCTATGGTCAGTACAATGTCGTTCCCGGATTTCAGGAGGTGCAGATAAATAAAGGTAAATTTCAATTGACTGCCTCCTCAAGAATAGTGGCCGATTCAGGTAGCTACAAGAAATTGGAACGGGATTTAATGGTTTTCAAAAAAGAGTTGGGATTGCTAACAGGGATGGAATTGGCTGTCATAGAGGGAGAATTTCAAAAAGGAGATCTGGCTTTCACCCTCGATACAAATGATGAAAGCCTGGGCGGGGAAGCCTATCAAATGGACATTGACGGGCAGGTGCTTATAAAAGCCAATACCACAAAAGGGACTTTTTATGGTATGCAGTCACTTTTGCAATTGTTTGAACAAGACAGCAAAATACAAAATGGCTCTATTCGCGATTTTCCGAAATTTTCTGAAAGAGGTTTTATGCTAGACCTGGGGCGTAAATATTTTGAAATAGAGTACATTGAAAACATGATTCGTAAACTGGCATGGATGAAAATGAATTTTATCCATCTGCACTTTACAGACTGGAATGGATTCCGGCTAAAAAGTGATTTATACCCCGGATTGGCAGCTGAAAAATCATACAGTAAAGAAGAAATAAGGAGAATACAGGATTACGCTGCAAAATACCACGTTATGGTGGTACCCGAAATTGATCTCCCTGCCCACGCAACAGTCATTACAGATTACAATCCATATCTTGGTTTTGATTGTCCCTCAATGCGGTCATCCTGGTGGCAAACAGCATCTTTAGAAAATGCAGGATATTCCACTGAAGGAAAAGCATGGACACTGGATATTACCCGGAGGGAAGTAAGGTCCTGGACAATGGCATTGCTTGACGAATGGATACCCTTATTTGATGGTCCGTATTTTCATATTGGCGGAGATGAATATCAGTATGATAGGGAGAAATATGCATGTAAGGAATTAGTATTGGCTGCAAAAGAAATGGGATACGAGTATCCCGGTGATATTTTTGTGGATTATATAAATGAAATCAATGAACAGATAAAATCATACGGAAAAACAACCCAAATATGGAACTGGTGGCGTTTTAGTCAAAATGAAAGCAGGCAAAATAAAACGAGTATTCAACCAGCCAAGGACATTGTGATCAATGCGTGGAACCGATCCCGGCTGGAGGATATTCTTGGCGATGGGTACCGGGTAGTCATTACATCGGAAACAGGAGAAGAAGCTTTATATGTAGTTCCAGGTATTGGCCGAGAAATTGGTGATTACGGCTATTTTGATTCAAAAAAAATCTATGAGCAATGGAAACCACAGACCGATCCGAACGTCAATGGGTATAAGGTTTGTTTATGGACAAACGGTGTTGGGGGCAAACAGGACGATTGGTTTAATCAGTTTATCCATCTGCCTATAGCCGTTTTGGCAGAACGCACCTGGGACCTACAGCACGATAATTCATTAGAGCAGTTTCAGAATCGTTTGGAAAAAGTGATTTTTCCTTTTTAAATCAGTTAGAAGAGGGACACCACATGGGTTGTCGAATACAGGATCAATCATCAATGGCCTGGTTGACCAGCAATTGAAACTTCCAGCCGTTTTCATCATTGACCGGCCCCTGAGTTTGTTTCATAAGGACCCCGATCGTCTGTTCTTCAGGATCTGCAAAATACTGGGTATTGAAATAACCTCCCCAGGAAAATGTACCTTCACTACCAAGTCCTCCGGCATCCTGGCCTTCTGAGGTGATAACACCAAAAGCCAGCCCGTAATACTCAATTTCACCTCCCCATAAATCACCGGTTTGATTACCCATGATCGATTGAACTGTGGTTCTGCTCAGGATCCTGATCCCGTTCAGCTCACCCCCGTTCAGATACATCTGGAGAAATGTGGCATAATCCTTTGCTGTACTTGACAGTCCCGCTCCACCCGAGAAAAACCGCCTGGCACCTTTAATGGGATAATCCGTATCGTAAAAAGTTACCGGGTACCGGATCCATTTCCCATTTTCCCTTTTTTGCACAGAAACCAGCCGGTCCGATTTTGAACCGGGCAGGTAAAACCAGGTATCATCCATACCTAAGGGATCGAATAAACGCGTTTTGAGAAATTCATCAAAAGGCATCCCGGATACAATTTCAATGAAATACCCCAGAACATCCAGTCCCTCGCTATATGTAAACTTCTCACCCGGATTATGATGCAATGGCAACCTGGCAAGCTTCTTCACACTTTCTCCAATGGTGATGTTCTCGGTGGTGAACAGATCGGTGATCCCTGCTTTTTTGTAAATCATTTTAAAACGCTCATCCCCATCAATCACTCCGTAACCAATTCCTGATGTATGGGTGATCAAATGCCGGATGGTAATCTCTTTATCAGCAGGTACCGCTGTATAGCTCGTGTCTTCGTATTTATAAGATGCTAAGACCACTGGGTTTTTAAACTCCGGTATAAAATTGGATACAGGATCATCCAGCCTGAATTTTCCTTCTTCCCAGAGCATCATCACTGCAGTTGAGGTAATGGCTTTGCTTTGGGATGCTATTCTGAAAATATCATCTTTTTGCATCTTTTTGTTCGACTGATTGTCAGCCATGCCATAGGCTTCATGAAAGACGATTTTACCATTTCGTGCCACCAGTGCAACAATTCCGGGCAAATCTCCATCTTTTATAGATTCTTTGCACATTGCATCAATCCTGTTTAATCTTTCTGTAGACATGCCCACGCTTTCAGGGGTCGCAGATGAGAGAGGGGCAGATTTTTGAAAGGACCTGG
>JAZGGT010000653.1:0-3953 GCA_036480555.1 Bacteroidales bacterium
ACACCTCTGGACGCTCACCAAGCAGGTCTATTGCCCTTTTCATGTCCAAAATGCTTTTCCATGCAAGGCTTCGGCCTTTTACTATCTGTCTTAGAAATTCAAATCGCTCATATTCTCCATCTTTTAATATTCCTGTAGGATCCTGACGCTCTTCAAAACATAAGGCATCAGGGCAAAGAACAACAAAGCCTTCATGAGCCAATCCAACCGCCGTATGATGCATAGGATTACCTGCAAGTCCAGCCGGCTCTGATTTTCCTAAATGATACTCCCCATTGTGCTGGTGCCAGACAGCGATGCCTGGAACCGGGCGATCAGCGCTGGCTGAATCAGGAATAAGTAACAATGCCGGTATCCTATCACCGGGCTGTGCTTCATAACTCAAGTATAAAATACGATAACCTTCCTTTTGCATGGACTTGTCAATCTGGGTATTCAGGGGGGTAGATGCAGGAAATGATCCCCCTAGACATTCCAGGTAAGTCTCTCGCATGGCTTCAAATGAATCTACATTGACACTATTAGATTCCAGGGCTGTGGCGAATAATTTTGAAGATCCCATTGTGCCTGCTAATGCGCTCAGACCGAGTATTGCTTGTGATTTCAGAAATTTGCGGCGATTATGCTGAAATCCGGATAATGGCAGATAATTCTTCATGTTCTAATTATTAAATGATTAGAAAGTATTTGGATGCTGATAAGGGGCCCTGTACTCCCTTTTGAGCATTTTTTGAGCTTCCTCGTTGTTTGTAACATCCATGGTAGATGAATCAATGGTAATGCCAGACTTTACTAAATATGCAAGATCACCATAAAGAACAGTAGAAGTGGTTTTAACAGCCTCTTCAAAGGTGTTGGTGATTCCATCATTGGCTCGGTTCCTTATCCCCTCAGCAAATTCATTGAAAAGACCGACTATCATATTCGCATATATCTCAAATATGCCGGGTTTACCTGGGTTGAACGTTACATCCCCATTGCTTATTTTTTCCTTCTCTCCTTTAAGAAGTACATGCCATCCCAGGTCTCCTGCGAAAATGGTTCCTTTCTCCCCGAAATAATATACACCAATGCTGTAATCGGGGGTGGGAGATGTAAATCCCCAGGATTTATGTGTCCAGTAAACAGGCAGTCCCCCGAAATCAAAATGGACATTCAGATGATCCGGGTTTGTTTGCGTGAAGTTCCTAGTAATTCCCCCTATCGAAGATACATTATCAGGTAAATCCAGCTCCAGCACCTTTCTTACGTTATGGATGTAATGAATACCCCAATCCATCAACAATCCCCTGCTGAACTCCCGTTGTCCTCTCCAGTTTGGCTTTACAGCTTCTCCTGAACAGAGATACCTGGTAATTGGGGCCGGACCGCAATAGGTTTCAAAGTCCATGGTTTCCGGAATCTCTTTTTCCACCAGAACAGCATCCGGACGGTTGATATTTGCCTGGACCTGTAATATTTTACCAATTTCACCGCTCTGAATATAAGCCTTAACCTTGTCATTGGTATCTACCATGGTCCTTGGGAAGTCTACTTGGACCACTATGTTGGCTTTTTGTTTTGCTTCAAGCATTGCTATTCCCTCTGCAATGTCGTAACTGACGGGTTTTTCAAGAAAAACATGTAGGTCTTTCCTACAGGCATCTATAAACTGGAGGGCATGCCAGTGTGTGGGCGTGGCTATGGCCACAGCCTGTAAGCCAGGCATATTGTACATTTCCTTGTAATTGGCAAAAAGATCAGGTTTTTCCCCGCCAGCTTTTACAACTGCATCAGTAGCTCGCTGAAGTGACAGGGTATCAACATCAC
Organism: Bacteroidales bacterium; assembly: GCA_036480555.1. GTDB lineage: Bacteria > Bacteroidota > Bacteroidia > Bacteroidales > SM23-62 > SM23-62. The sequence continues at coordinate 1,810 of JAZGGT010000653.1, forward strand.
ATAATCCGACAATTTCGAACCGTCCGGAAGCCATTGCGTTAGGCAACAATACATCTGTTCCCCACCATCCGGTGCCAAGGATCGCAAGTTTAATTTTATCCTGTTTTTGAAATAAGGGAACCTGGGTAGTTAATGCACCGGCAGCAATTGCGCTGGTCTTGATAAATTCTCTACGTTTCATAATTTATAGGTGTTTGTATTTTCCCCTGTCAGAGATCAAACTTGCCTGGCAAGTCATCCAGGTACTTCTGAAGTTCTGCCTTGAGGTCAAGAAGGATTTCCTCGTATTCCGGACTATTAGCCAGGTTTGTCATTTCCCCTGGATCGGCAGCCAGATCATAGAGTTGGTCGGGATCAAAGTATCCGGGATTCTTACCATAACTATGGTTTTCTGCATGCCCTCCACCCGGAACAACTTCCAGGTGGCTGAATGATTTCTCCGGATCCCTGTTTACAATGACCATATTCCGGAATGCCCTTCCCTCATTATAACGGTCCAGGATTTCTGCTCTCTCCTCTGGAGTCCAGTTCTTTGCATACTCAGGATACCTGACTGCATAATATTTGTAATTCCCCATGATTACTGCCCTGGCATAACCAAGCTCAAAAAAGAGGGATTCACGTGATTCGGATTCTTTCCCATCAAGCGCTGCTTTGAAACTCCGGCCGTCAAAACCTCTTTCTGGATTTTCTGCCCCCGCCAGTTCGAGAATTGTTGGTCCAAAATCCACATTTGAGATTTTAGCCTCACAGACATCTCCGCAAGGGAAGCCACCAGCCTTCCAAATAATACTGGGATTAAAAGCCCCACCCTGGTAAAGGGTACCTTTTGCATGCTGCCCGTGGTCATTGAAAAAGAATATGATTGATTTTTCGAGGATATTATGCTCTTCGAGTTTGCTGATCAGTGCACCAAGGGCATCATCGAGCCATAGTACGTTTTCCTTATCATATCCACCAAGCCCTGCTTCTATCAGCCGTTCTGGTGAGGTGTGCCGTGGTGGCATTACTTCCGGAGCCTCTTCCAGAAATCCCCCAGCGGTAATTGTCGGATCAGCATTCCAGGACCGTTCCGGCTCGGTCGGACCATGTGGAACTGTGGTAGCATAGTACAGGAAGAATTGCTTTTCATGGTTTTCATCTATGAACTCCACTCCTGCCTTGGTAATCCAGTCAAGGTTTTGCACTGCCAGTTCTGAAACACCAATGAAATTGGGATTATTATGGTAGATCCCTCCGGTAAAATCAAATCCGCAGTTCAGTATGGACTTTTCAACTTTAAGATAATTGTCTTCAATTTTTTTTGCGATTTCAGGATCCCTGGGATCGGCATTAAAATCGGGAAAACCTTCCAGTCCCCCGGCCGCTATCACATGATTCTTACCAACCATACCGGTAGTATACCCGAGCTCCTTCAGGTAATGGGGGAGGATCCTGTCCTGGTCCGTGATGAAGGAATTCCACTGGATAACGGTCTGTCCTTCTTCATGTTCCGTTTTAGCCAGGAATTGCTTGTTTGTTGCACGGCTTGCATAATTACCGGTCAGACAATTAAAACGGCTCGGTGTACAGACCGGGGATACCACGTATTGGTTCATCATAATGGTGCCTTCAGCCGCCAGCCTGTCGAGATTGGGTGTCAGGTTTTTCCCCTCACCCTCGGGAAGACAATTGAACATCTCCGGGTACATATCATCTGCGATGAAAAAGATTATATTCGGTTTTTCCGGGTAGTGAGAAGGATCCGCTGTTCCTTTTTGCTGGTTACTGCAGGATAATAATGTGATCATCAACACGATGGCAATCTGGAATGAGGTAATATTTTTTTTCATATTTTTAAAAATATAAATATGAATTGAATAAGAGGTTTTGGAATCTGGCAAACTCAAGAATCTCCAATAAACCAGGAAATAGTCAATTCATTTGTTCTGAAAAATTCTTCGAGTAATTTCGCAACCTTTTGACGACCTTCTTCTGAAGGATGCGTCCCTTCATTTTTACGTAAATCAGTGCATTTCCAAACCAGACCGTCTTTTCGCCCGCACAATCCATCTGCCCACAGGTATGGTCCCCAGCCAAGCCAGGGAGCCTTGCCTTCTTTAATGCTCAGCATGGCATCACCTTCAATTTGCTTTTCAATCATC
>JAZGGT010000654.1:0-6588 GCA_036480555.1 Bacteroidales bacterium
AGGAACTGCCCGCTAAGACCCATGATACCATAGTCAGCTTCGGCGAAAGGTTATCATCATTCATTATCTCCCTAAAAATCAATGATGCATACCTGGTGGAGATCAGGGACCTGATCAAGACAGATAGCCAGTATGGCAAGGCTCAGGTCCTTTTCAACCAAAGCTATCCATTGATAGCTGAGCACTTCAAATCCCTTCAAAAGTACGCAGTCGTGCCTGGCTTCATTGCAAGCAATGAGAAAGGTGAAACCACTACACTGGGCCGGGGCGGATCTGATTATACGGCGGCTATCATCGCAGCAGGCGTTGATGCATCTGTTCTGGAGATCTGGACCGATGTTGATGGATTCATGACAGCTGATCCACGAAAAGTAGAGAAGGCCTATGCCATTGAATCACTGAGCTATGCTGAAGCCATGGAACTTTCTCATTTCGGGGCCAAGGTTCTTTATACACCAACTATCCATCCGGTCCTGGAGAAGAGGATACGGATCCACATCAAGAATACATTTTTTCCGGAGAAGAAAGGGACTGCTATCGGCATGCAGGAGATCGTACCGAGCCAGTCCCCGATCAAAGGCATCTCCTCTATTGACCATGTCGACCTGGTCACCATACAGGGTTCTGGCATGGTGGGTGTCACCGGAACATCCATGCGCCTGTTTACGGCACTTGCCGGGCGGAATATCAATATTATCCTGATCACCCAGGCTTCCTCTGAATATTCTATCAGTTTTGCCATCCATCCGGATGCAACACAAGATGCAGAACAAGCCATCCGCGAGGAATTCAATCATGAGATCGAGATCATCCATTCCCTCCGTATCCTGGTGGAAAAGGATCTTTCGGTCATCGCCATCGTTGGGGAAGGAATGCGGCATACACCAGGCATATCTGCCAAGCTTTTTCAGGCCATGGGCAGGAACGGGATCAATGTGATCGCTATCGCCCAGGGATCCTCAGAGCTAAATGTTTCGGTTGTGATCAGCAACCATAGCCTGCGAAAGGCCATGAATGTCATTCATGAGGGATTCTTCCTTTCACATTACAGGGAACTGCACCTTTTCCTGGTTGGAGTCGGGACCGTGGGTTCCCGCTTGCTCAATCAAATCCGCAGCCAGCAGGATAAGCTACTCTCGGATCATCACCTCAAGGTAAACCTGATAGGGCTGTCCAATTCGAAAAAAATGATCATTGATCACAACGGGATCGATATCGAAAGTTATGCAGACCTGCTCAGCGAAGGGCAACCATCTGATCTACAGATGTTTACTAACCGGATAGCGGAATTAAACCTGCGCAACAGCGTTTTCATCGACTGTACTGCAGCCGCAGAGGTAGCAGAAAGCTATAAGCATCATTTCAATAACTATGTTTCGGTGGTCACTGCCAATAAGATTGCCTGTTCCTCAGCGTACGAAAATTACAGGGACCTTAAAAATACGGCACAGGCAAAAGGGGTGAAATTCATCTTTGAAACCAATGTGGGGGCAGGCCTGCCTATCATCAATACGATGAATGACCTGATGAAAAGCGGTGACAGGATCCTTGAACTGGAAGCCGTGCTATCCGGTACACTCAATTACATATTCAACACCCTGGATAAGGACAACCCCCTGAGTGATGTAATCAGGCAGGCCAAGGAACTTGGCTTTTCTGAACCGGACCCGAGAATTGACCTGAGCGGTGTCGATGTTATCCGTAAACTCATCATCCTGTCGAGGGAGTCTGGCTACAAGATCGAGGAAAAACAGGTAAAAGTCTCACCCATCCTGCCCAGGGAATGCTTTGAGGGAGATATTGAGGAGTTCTGGCAGAAAGTAAGTGATTATAATGATGAGTTTGAGCAGAAACGGGCAGCGCTTGAAAAAAACAATCAGAAGTGGCGTTTTGTCGCCCGTCTGAAAAATGGCAAAGCTTCTGTCAGCCTTGCCGAAGTAGGAGCGGATCACCCCCTCTACCACCTCGAAGGCAGCAACAACATCATTATGATCACAACGGAAAGGTATAAGGAACATCCCATGATCATCAAAGGATACGGAGCAGGTGCAGAAGTAACTGCCGCCGGTATGTTTGCCGATGTAATCCGGATTGCGAATATATAAATAATCATGGCTGAAGGAGTGCATATATTTTCACCCGCCACTGTGGCCAATGTAGGACCCGGGTTTGATATCCTGGGGTTTGCCATAAACCGGCCGGGGGATGAGATACTGGTTGAAAAAACCGAAGGTGATGACCATATTATTATAGACCGGTCAGGGGTTGGTCTACCCCTGGATCCAGAAAAGAACGTAGCCACGGTAGCCATTGATTCAATGCTGGGTCATCTGGGGAGCAGGCAGAAATTTCAATTGACCTTCCTGAAAAAGATAGCACCCTGCAGCGGGATCGGTTCAAGTGCTGCCAGTTCTGCTGGAGCTGTCTATGGTTCCAATGTGCTGCTGGGACATCCATATACGAGGGAGGAATTAGTGCCTTTTGCCATGAAAGGTGAAGAAACCGCAAGCGGTTCTGCCCATGCAGACAATGTGGCCCCTGCCCTGCTTGGGGGATTCGTCCTGGTCAGGAGCTATGATCCGCTGGATATTATCAGCATACCCGGACCTGAGCAAATTTATTGCTCCGTAGTATATCCCGAGATCAGCATTGCAACCGAGGACAGCCGCAAAATACTTAAAACCACAGTCTCCCTCGAAAAGGCTATTACTCAATGCGGGAATGTAGCCGGACTGGTAACCGGATTGATCACCGGGAACTTTCGCCTGATCAGTGATTCCATGCATGATGTGATTGCAGAACCCATACGGTCTTTCCTTATTCCTGAATACGATGAGGTTAAAAAAGCCGCCCTGGAGGCTGGTGCCCTGGGATGCAGCATTTCAGGTTCCGGACCCTCCATATTTGCACTGAGTGAACATGAAGAAACCGCTACCAGGGCAGGCAGGGATATGAAACAGGTTTTTGCATCAGCGGATATCGGCAGCAATATTTTCGTTTCGCAGGTTAACATGCAGGGCGTTAAACTCCTCTCAGAATAATCATGAACTATTACAGCACCGAGAACAGACAACTCAGTCTATCCTTGAAGGAAGCAGTCTTAAAAGGATTGGCTCCGGACGGGGGACTTTTTATGCCGGGAAGTATACCCTCACTTCCACCGGCACAAATTCAATCATTCAGGTCCAAATCTTTCCCGGAAATATCTCGTGAAGTTGCGATCAGCCTGTTCCATGAGGACCTGACCGAACCCGAGATATTGCAAATTACTGACGCAGCCATCAATTTTGACACACCACTTGTCAAGGTAGAGGAGGGGATATATACACTTGAATTATTCCATGGTCCCACCCTGGCATTCAAGGATGTCGGAGCCCGTTTCATGGCCAGGATGCTGGGGCATTTTACCAGAGGACTCGACCGGGAAATCAATGTACTGGTGGCCACATCGGGTGATACCGGCAGTGCCGTGGCCAGTGGTTTCTGGAACGTCGAAGGGATTCAGGTCTACATACTCTATCCGTCCGGAGGAGTCAGCCAACTTCAGGAAAAACAGCTAACCACCCTGGGAGGCAACATTACAGCATTGGAGGTCTCAGGAACTTTCGATGACTGTCAAAGGCTGGTGAAGTCAGCTTTCCTGGATCAGGATCTCACTGAAAAACTGATCCTTACCTCAGCCAACTCTATCAACCTGGCCCGTCTGCTTCCCCAGTCATTCTATTATTTCAATGCCTGGGCCAGGCTTCCTGAAAACCATGAATTTTATGTCTCGATACCCAGCGGGAATTTTGGAAATCTGACAGCCGGATTGATTGCCGGCAAAATGGGATTGCCGGTAAAACACTATATCGTTGCAACCAACGTCAATGATGTAGTACCTGAATACCTGGAAACGGGGAAATTTCGTCCACGTCCCTCCATCCCCACCATTGCCAATGCCATGGATGTGGGCAATCCAAGTAATTTTGCGAGGATCCTTGACCTGTATGGGCATTCACACGATGCCATCACAGCTGCTATGAGTGCATATTCTTATATTGATGATGAACTCAGATCAACCATTGGAGAGGTTTACCTGCGCACCGGCTACCTGCTGGATCCGCATGGGGCCGCAGGCTACCGGGCTTTGAAAGCACATACACCCAGGGAGAAAGGCATCCCGGGAGTATTCCTCGAAACAGCCCACCCGGGAAAATTCAGCCTGACTGTTGAAGAAGTGATCCAGTCAACTGTTGAAATCCCCGAACAGCTGCAGGAGGCATCTTCAAAAAAGAAATCAAGTATCGCACTTGCTGCTGACTTCCCTGATTTCAAGGAGTACCTCCTCCATCTTTAAACCATATTCCGCCCATATCTGACAGGAGGTGAATGCATATGCGTTTACCGACCTAGATCACTCCCTGGTCCAGCATGGCATTGGCTACCTTCATGAAGCCGGCGATATTGGCACCGTTTACGTAGTTCACATAGCCATCAGGTTCTGTGCCATGTTCCACGCAAGCTTCATGGATACTGGTCATGATCTCATGCAGGCGCCTGTCAACCTCTTCCCGTCGCCAGTTAAGCTTCATGCTGTTCTGTGACATTTCCAGTCCTGATGTAGCCACCCCCCCTGCATTTGCGGCCTTTCCGGGTGCATACAGGATCTTCTTTTCCTGGAGTAGTTCAATGGCTTCCGGTGTACACGGCATGTTGGCCCCTTCACAGACGCAGATGCATCCGTTATCCACCAGGTTTCTGGCATCTTCCTCCAGCAGTTCATTCTCTGTAGCACATGGAATGGCTATGTCACATTTGACTTCCCAGGGATGCTTGCCGGGGACAAATTCCGAACCTTCAAACTCGTATGAATAAGGTTTAACAATATCCTCGTTGGATGCCCTAAGTTCCAGCATATATTCGATCTTTTCACCGGATACTCCGTCCGGATCATAGACGTAGCCATCCGGTCCGGAAAGGGTGACAACCTTAGCTCCCAGTTCGACCAATTTCTGGACGGCACCCCAGGCTACATTCCCGAATCCGCTGACGGTAACGATCTTGTCTTTGAACGTCTCCCCCCTGGTGGCCAGCATTTCCTTGGCGAAATAAACACAACCAAAACCTGTGGCCTCCGGACGGATCAGACTACCCCCCCAGTTAAGTCCCTTGCCAGTCAGAACGCCAGTATTCTCCCTGGCCAGTTTCCGGTACATCCCATACATGAAACCAATCTCACGTGTACCTACTCCGATGTCGCCGGCCGGCACATCTGTCGACGGGCCTATCATTCTCCAGAGTTCAAGCATGAAGGCCTGGCAAAAACGCATGATCTCACTGTTAGATTTTCCTTTCGGATTGAAATCAGATCCGCCTTTGCCTCCGCCCAGTGGCAATGTAGTAAGGCTGTTCTTGAAAATTTGTTCAAATCCCAGGAATTTCAATATGCTCAGATTGACACTCGGGTGAAAACGAAGTCCGCCTTTATAGGGACCGATAACGCTGTTAAACTGGATACGGTAACCAATGTTCACGTGTACCTTTGCCTGGTCATCTTCCCAGGGCACTTTGAAAATTACAATCCGGTCAGGTTCAATAATCCGGTCAATCACACCGGCTGCTTCGAATTGCGGATTGGCATTGTAAACTTCCTCGATTGATTCCAGGACTTCCCTGACAGCCTGATGATATTCCGGTTCTCCAGGATGCTTCTTCTCGAGTTCAACCATTAATCTGTCAACATTCATATTTGGTAGATTTGATTCTTTTAAAAATACATTTATACCATGTGCCTGGCAAATAATATCATATGATATATAATATTGACATTTGTCAGGTTTTGTCGCCAGGGGTTTCCTTGTAGATCACCCCTTTGTTGTTTCTTCCATCCACCTCTATCCGCAGTGGTTTCTCAAACCTGATATGCCTGAAATACTCATTTTCAGACAGTGCGGGGATCTTGTCAAGATATTCGATATCATAGAATCCATCATTCATATACGGGTTGATGGTAAAAAATCCTATCCTGAATGATGTGATGTTCTGGAAAAAGTGAGTGCCCTGGCTCGGATCGATCCTGTAATTTTCCAGTCCAGCTTCAATAATCACCCTGGCTTCCGAAAGCTGCGCCCATTTGGCAGGTATACCAAGCCATCGGTCACTTGAACCCCATCTTCCGGGCCCTATAAGGATGTAATTTATTCCTTCCTCCCTGAATTCCTCATTTTTTTTCTCGATAAGTCTGGCAATTTTATCGTTGTTGGCCGGATCGAATGCCTGGGGCTTTACATATACCAGGTCCCTGAGCCCTTCGAATCTTCCATTGCCAAGAGCAGATTCAGTATATACAATTGTATCTTCCACCTTTATATCATCAAGCTTAAAACTAATACTCTGGTCATTTAAAACAATTGGCCGGATCTGAAGAAGATTGAATATGGCAGGGTGGCCTTTGGGTGTATCCAGGTTAACGGCAAATTCCATTTCAATGGGATTATTCATTTCTTTCTGTCCGGTATTCAGCAGGTCACAGATAATCTCTGCCAGCGGAATGGCATTGAAATTCAGCAGCTGAGAAAAGGTGACCACCCGCTTCCCCTTGCTCAA
>JAZGGT010000655.1:0-4851 GCA_036480555.1 Bacteroidales bacterium
AGGCAGGCCGGATCTGCTCTGCAATTATAGTCTGCGGGCACTTGTTCCTTCCGTGAATGACAATCTTTTGAGCACTTGGGTGGTACGGCTTTTCCTGATATATGCCTTGATCTTGCAGGTTTCTGTAAAATCCTGCTCCAGGATTTTCATCCCTTCGTCACGAATGATCTTCATGATCTTATTCATAATAACATAAGGAAAATTAATCTCGATAAGATCCTGTTCCGCAGCTGTTATAATTATCGCATCCTGAATGGCTTTGGCGGTGGCTGTGCGATAGGCATTGATGAGGCCACCCACGCCCAGCAATGTGCCTCCGAAATACCTGACCACAACGATGAGGATATTGCTGAGATCATTTGATATGATTTGTCTCAGGATAGGATTCCCGGCAGATCCGGAGGGTTCCCCGTCATCATTGGCCCTGAATATTTCCTTTGCAGCACCCAGCCTGTAAGCATAACAATGATGCCGGGCATCGTGGTATTCCTTTCGCAGTTCAGCAAGTGTCTTTTTTATCTCATCCCTGGTTTTAACCGGAAATGCAAAAGCCAGGAATTTACTTCCCCTGTCCCTGAAGACCCCTTCAGATCTTTGTTTAATGGTCCTGTATAGATCAAATTCCTCCATAATTATCCGGCATATGCCAGCATAATTGTGGCAATGATGCAGATCTTTTTGAGTTCGTAATTAATTTGTCCGGGCGGATACTTGAGGGGAAAGCGCTTATATTTTAAGCTTCTTTTCTATTTCATCGATCTGTATCCGGAACCGCTTGTCGGTTTCGATCAGGTTGTTAACCGTTTTGCAGGCGTGCAGGACGGTTGCATGATCCTTTCCTCCAATCTGGGTCCCGATGGTTGCAAGGGAAGCCTTGGTCAGGCTTTTTGAGAAGAACATGGCCACCTGACGAGCCTGTACTATCTCTCGCTTTCTTGTTTTGGACTGGATATGATCAAGCGGTATATTAAAATAATTACATACCACCTTCTGTATATAGTCGATGCTGATCTCCCGTTTGGTGTTCTTGATCAGTTTGTCGATCATATCCTTGGCAAGATGGAGGGTGATCTCTTTTTTGTTGAGGGTAGACTGAGCCAGCAGGGAGATCAGTGCGCCTTCCAGTTCCCTGATATTATCCGTTATATGCGTTGCTATGTATTCAATTACATCTGCAGGCAGGTCAATACCGTCTTTATATGTTTTTTGCCTGAGGATGGCGATCCTTGTCTCGAAATCCGGGATCTGAAGATCAGCCGCAAGTCCCCATTTAAACCTCGACAACAGCCGCTGTTCCAGGCCCTGCAATTCAACAGGTGGTTTGTCAGAGGTCAGGATCAATTGTTTCCCACTCTGATGAAGGTGGTTGAAAATATGAAAAAATGCATCCTGGGTCTTTTCCTTTCCGGCAAATTCATGTACATCATCAATGACCAGTACATCTATCATCTGATAGAAATGTATAAAATCATTTTTATTGTTGTTCCTGATGGAATCGACAAACTGTGTCTGGAATTTATTTGCATTGACGTACAAGACGGTTTTTTCCTGGAATTCTTCCTTGACCTGTATCCCGATAGCCTGTGCCAGATGCGTCTTTCCCAGACCGGATTCTCCATAGATCAATAGCGGATTGAAAGCCGTCCCTCCGGGATTATTGGCAACTGCATATCCTGCAGATCTTGCAAGGCGGTTGCAGTCCCCTTCCACGAAATTGGTAAAGGAATTTTCCGGATTCAGCATCGGATCGATATTCAGCTTTTTTAATCCTGGGATAATAAAGGGATTTTTGATCGTCGTGCCTTCTGCATCAATCGGAAGGGATACAGGTTTGTTTTTGAGTTCTTTCTGGTTCCTCGCAGGTAATTTTACGGTATAGGGTTTGGAACTGGCGTAGCCATTGTTTTCCATTACTACACTGTATTCCAGCTTGGCTTCATAACCCAGCTCTTTCCTCAGTACTTTCCTGAGGATATCTATATACTGTTCTTCGAGATATTCATAGAAAAATGGGCTTGGAACCTGGATAGTTAAAATATTACTCTCAAGCTTCACCGGAATGATCGGTTCAAACCAGGTCCTGTAACTTATGGAGGGAACATTATCTTTTATAATCTTCAGACATCTGTTCCAAACCTCTTCGTGCATTAGAAAAAAAATTTATCGATTTTATTAAAATGTTCCCACCATTTATTCTGTAGCTAAGGTTGTGAAAAAAACATTAAAAAAAAAGCTGAAGGTAATTTGTTTTTTCAGAATTAACTATATACGGTTTATTATCAGGATATTAAAATCCAAAAAAAAATAAAAAAAATCTAAAATATTGAAAATCAGCCACATAGAAGCTATTTATCTTAATAAATTGTAAGCTAATTGTTTATCATTCTTAATTAAAGAGATAGGTTCAATTGAATACTGTAAATTACGAAATTCATCAAATAAAACATGAATTTTTTGCTAATAAAATCACATGAAAAATCAGATTTTAAATTGCTTCGGTTTATTTTGAGTTTTTCTTCTTATCTGATTTGCCAAAAACGGAAACATTTATATACTTTTTTGGATTTTCCTGAAGGTCTTTCAAAAGGAGATCGAGTTCCTGGGATAGGGAGGTCAGGTTATGATAAAGTGAGTCGTTATTAACCAGCATCCCCAGTGTTCCTTCACCCTGGTTAATCTTTTCCAGGATCAGGTGTGTTTCTGCGAGTGTTTTATTGGTATTTGAAATTGTTGACTTAAGTTCTGAGCGTGCGATGGAATCGGTTATTGATTCAATATTGCTCATGGCTGAGGACAGTTGTTCATTATGGTTTTTCAGGTTGAGTGTAATGGCCTCCATGTGTCCGATCATGCTGGTCAGCTTCCCCTGATCAGAGAGCATGTTTTTGATTCCGTTAGTACTGGATTCCAGGTTATTAATAGAGGCTTGCAACATCTCCGATGTGTTCCTGTCGAAAACATAATACAGGGCAGACATCAGGGAATCGATGGTAACGATCAGGCTTTCAGCTTTGTCTTTAACAGGGAGAAGTTGTTGTTCAAGCCTGGCTGTAAGTCCGTATTGAATCCGGCACAGGACCGTGTCCCCGGGTTTGTGATTCTGTTCTGACTCCGATAAACTGAGCATAATCGCTTTGGTCCCCAACAGGTCAGCATCATAAAGGACAGCTTCCGAATTCAGAGGGATATCATAGACTTTTTCTATCCCGAGTAATACGATCAGGTCCCTGCTTCCATGCTCAGTGAAATATATTTCGCTGACCTGTCCAACCTGGTACCCCTTGATAAAGATCTTATTATTTTTTTCCAGTCCCCCGACATCTTCGAAGATGGCATAATAGGTATTAACACCCTTCAGGATATTCCTTCCTTTGAGAAAGTTCAGTCCCCAGATAGTAACCGCTATGGCAATGGTTATTATGATACCTATTTTTACTTCGCTTGAGATTTTCATGGTACTTAGAAGTGGATGTCAAAGTTACTATTTATTTTGCTCGCCGGCTTCCTCTATGGATATAATTTTGCCTGACTGAACGGCTATGATAAATGCTCCGGGGAAGTCCTCATGTACAAGACCCAGACTTCCGGAGATTTGATTATAGGAAGTTGATCTTCCGACAGCATATTTGTAAAGGTTATTGATCTTAAACTCTGACACATACCCATAATTACTGAAACTCAGGTCATCGAGCGGCCTGCTGAGAGTTGTTGTCAATACCTGCACCATATAATAGACAGTACTGTCATCACTGCTTATTGTTTCAGTTGATTGTTGCAGGATGGCCTTCGGCCTGATCTCGCGGTCGGGAACATCCTCAATTATTTCACCGGCTGCGGCAGCATTGTTTGCATAGAGGCTCCTTCCCTCGATATTCACCTTATAATCCTTGAATGCCCGAAATATGGCAGATGCCAGATATTCCTGTCCCTGTTTCGATTTCAGGTATGCTTCTTCTGATTTATTGGATATGAAACCCGTTTCAATCAGCACAGATGGCATGGTAGTACGCCAGAGTACAAGGAACCTTTCCTGTTTCACACCACGGTCATTTCTTATTGCCCGTTCTCGGAACTGATCCTGGACCAGTCCTGCAAAGTCCACACTCTGCTGCTGATAGGTCTTTTGCATCAGGTTGAAAATGATGTATGATTCTGCAGAGTTGGGGTCAAAACCTTCGTAATTGGTGGTATAATCTTCCTCCATGGTGATTACTGAATTTTCTTTCATGGCAACCTGCAGGTTCCTGTCATCCAGGGATGTACCCATGGTATAGGTTTCTGTACCGGATGATCTGGTATTGCTCCACCAGTTGGCGTGAATGGAAATAAAAAGATCGGCATGATTCACATTCGCAATATTGGCCCGTTCGTGAAGCTCGATGAATTCATCTTTTTTCCTGGTATAGATGACCGTAACACCCGGGATATTTTCTTCAATATATTGTCCGACTTTCAGGACAATGGCCAGTGCGATATCTTTCTCCCGGGAGTTTTTGCCGAGTGCACCCGGATCCTTACCCCCGTGCCCGGCATCAAGGACCACCACATCGACCTTATCATCCGGATCCTCTGTAGCCAGGATATTCATAAGGTTGAATAAGCTTAGGATGGATACAAGAAATATCCCTGATAATCGTTTATTCATTAGTGGTATCAAGCTTTTATTAGCAATCAATTATCGGTTAATTTGATTAGTTTTACCCTTTTTAGAAGTATACGTCCCATACAAAAATAGCATATAAAAGTTGTCTGCAAAATTACTCCGGTTTCTTATCATTTGTCTGCTTTTTTGGGCCCCTGGTTTTGTTGCATCCGCTCAGGAACCAGGATTGGCAGCGGATACTGCTATGC
>JAZGGT010000656.1:0-3685 GCA_036480555.1 Bacteroidales bacterium
TGGGAGAGGTATGGCGTTCCATGTTCGGTATGGAGATGCTTCCTGCCATATTGCTCCTTGTGCTGCTCCTGTTTGTACCCGAGAGTCCAAGGTGGCTGATACAGGCAGGCAGAAGGGAAAGTGGAAAAAGGATCCTTGAAAAGATCTCCGGGATCAAGGTTGCGGAGGAGGAATTCAAGGAGATTTTGTCATCCCTGGGCCAGGAAAGAGGCAAGCTGAGAGAATTATTCAGGCCGGGTTTACGGACTGCATTGATAGTTGCTGTCGGACTTTCAGTTTTTGGACAGTTAACAGGGATAAATGCAGTAATATATTACGGTCCGGAGATTCTGAAAGAGGCAGGGATACAGTTTGGGAATGCCTTGCAATTCCAGACATTGCTTGGTATTATTAACCTGGTATTTACCTTACTTGCCTTATTGCTGATTGATAAGCTTGGCAGGCGTCCCTTGCTGATAGGCGGGATGTCTGCAGTCGTTCTGACATTGTTCCTGGCAGGTTTGTTATTTCTGACTGATACTCCCAATGGGACACTGATTGTTGTCGTGCTGGGGGCGTATATTGCCTGTATTGCCTTTTCTATATGTGCAGTAATCTGGGTTATAACCCCCGAGATATTTCCTAACCGTGTCAGGGGAAGGGCGATGTCCATTGCCGCCTTCAGCAACTGGGGAACGAATACCATTGCGGCCTACCTGTTTCCCTGGTATGTAGCCTCCTACGGCATGCATATAGGGTTTTTTACTTTTGGAGCCATTTGCCTGGTAGCCACCCTGTTTTTCTGGAAATTTGTACCGGAAACCAAGGGTAAGAGCCTGGAACAGATAGAGCAACTCTTTCGTCCTATTTCCTGAACACACCGATACCTGGAAGATCATCCTTGAGCCGGTATACCGGATCCGTGAAGGCAGGTCCCCCGCCAAATGGATCTTCATCAGGATCGAGATGCGGATCCAGGTCGATGAAACTGAATCCCCCTAGTCCCGCAGCAAGATGCACGGCGCAGCCTAAAGCCAGCCTGGTTTCCAGCATACATCCTATCATCAGTTTTATATTGGCACTTCGTGCTATTGCTGCGATATCAAGCGCTTCTATAATTCCTGATTTCATGAGTTTGATATTGATCACATCTGCACACCCAGACCGTACAATATTAATGGCATCTGCACTTGTAAAAACCGATTCATCCGCGCCGACCGGTACAGAAGTATGATCTTTTACGAATCTCATTCCCGGCAGGTCGTGTTTTACTACCGGTTGTTCAAATAGCAGGGGCCTGATATTGTTGGTTTTCAATTCTTCCAGGAAATGAACGGCATCCGGGGGAGAATATCCCTGGTTTGCATCCAGTGTTATCTCACAGCCAGGAGCTCCCTCCTTTATGGCCAATAATCTGTCAATATCCTCCCGGAGATTTTTACCAACCTTGGTTTTCAACACCCTGTAACCTTTTCCAGCTAATTTAGCGGCATTCTTTTTTGCAACAGGTGGTGATACGATGTCTATCGTATAATCCGTTTCTACGCTGTCCTCTGATCCTCCCAGGAATTTGTAAAGAGGAATATCCATGGACTTCGTAAAAGCATCCAGGAGCGCCATCTCAATGGCACAGCGTGCGGTTACCTGGGCCCAGAAAACAGTTTTAAGATGCATGGATATGTTGCGGTAATCGGAAACAGATTTGCCAAGCAGGAAATCTTTGCATGTGTCTAATGTAGCCAGGGCAGTAGCCTGATTTTCACCATTTATCGGTTCAAGGGGTGCCGCTTCGCCAAATCCTTCTATGCCATTTTCGAGTTCTATGCTTATGAGTGCATTTTCAATATTGTATTTTGTTCCAATGGCTATGGTAAATGGCTCATCCAGTTTAATATTAATAGCTTCAATATTTACCTTTTTTATGTTAAGTGACTCCATGTTTCGATCTCCATTGTTTTAATAAAACTAATAATTCCTCTATCTGATCCCTGGTGTGGTTTGAAGAAACCGTAATCCTGGCAATAAATTTATCCATTTTTACCGGGTAATTAATGCAGGGAACAATCAAGCCGTTTTCTTTCAGATAATCGGATAATTTCCGGGCTTTTTCAAGGGAACTGAAAAAAATGGGTATGATGGGGGTTGGTACTTCGGTGGTATGCAAACCAAGTTCGACAACTCCCTTCCGCATTTCACTGGCATTTCGGGTCAGCGTGGCCCTTAATTGGGGTTGTTGCCTGATCAACTTAAGCGAGGTGCATGCTGCAGAAACAATAGGCGGAGGCAATGATGTGGATGCAAGGTAGGCTCTTGATTCTTCCCTGATCCTGTTTATAATTGCCTTGCTGGCTGAGATAAATCCACCATAGACGCCAAGTGCCTTGCTCATTGTTTCGGTCTGGTAAATATTGGCAGTCTCATGCAGGTGGAAATGTTCAGGTGTCCCGGTCCCATTTTCTCCAAGCACCCCGGTGGCATGGGCATCATCAACCACGAGGATGGCTCCGTATTTCTCTGCCAGTGAATTCATTTCATCGATGGGAGAGATTTCTCCGGTCAGCGCAAAGATCCCGTCTGTAATTATCAATGCGCGCTTGTTTTTATTTTGTCTTAAAAGGTTTTCCAGGTGCCGGACATCGCAATGCTTAAAAAAATGAATATGCTTGATATCCCGGGGAATTCCGTCAAGGATGCTTGGATGGGCTGTCTCATCAGTGAATATTGTGGTATACTGATCTTTGAGGGCATGAAGCAGTATGTTGTTTCCCATATATCCTGAAGCGAAAACAACAGCATCTTCCTTGTTTTTAAAGTCTGACAGTTCTTTTTCCAGTTCCAGATGGATGGCAGCTGTCCCGGTAGTTTGTCTTGCGGCGGCAAAATTCAAACCATATACTTCAATTGAATCTTTGGCTGCCTTTTTTATTTCGGGATGGTTGGAAAGTCCAAGATAATTATTGCCGGAGAAGAAAGAATATCTTCTACCGGCTAAGTGGATATAATTACTTACCTCACTACTTAGCTCTATCATTATATCTTGGGCACCTCTGTCCAGTCCCCCGTGATCACAGATTCTTCAAGTGCTTCCAACACTGCTACACCGGCTAATATGCTCTGATGGCTCCGGGGTTCCTTCCCGGTCCGGAACATTTCAACCATATCCACATAATTTTTGGTGGGGTCCCTTTTCTCCACACTGGAATCAAGCTTTATGAGACCTTCTTTCGTATCAATAAAGGTTTCCCATCCGGAAAACATGTTGTTAAAGATCAATGTTGCCAGTTTTCCATCATCATATGCAAGACTTGCTGAGGCATTTTTTCCATTTTTAGAGACCCTGACCCTGTTGATATTTTCACCGAATAAAAACAGCATGGGCTCAATGATGTGCACACCATAAAAAAAGATCCCTCCATATTTTGATTCTATATCTGCCGGTCCGAGGCTAATAATATGATTAAACTCGCCCAGGGTTTCCATCTGTTTTTTCATGTCAAAAGTTGCATCGCTCTGCCTGACCGAGCTAAAAGAAGTCACTGGAGTTCCGGCTTCCCGTGCCATGGCCAAAAATTCCTTTCCTTCTGAGACCCGGTAACAAAAAGGCTTATCGATGAATGTCGGGATACCGGCTTTTACGAATGGAGTAGCTGCTTCAAGATGGTATTTTGCATGCCGGTGATCAACAATTAATGCATCTATCTTTCCC
>JAZGGT010000657.1:0-3751 GCA_036480555.1 Bacteroidales bacterium
TGACAGGGCCAGATTCATCCATTCCCAGTCCCCACTGGGCAATATCAAACATATGTGCACCCCAGTCTGAAAGTATGCCACCACCAAACTCCTGGTAACGGCGCCACATTGGCCAGGGTTCTGCCCCGTGTGGGGGAGCCAGGTCCTCGTGAAAAGTATGCATTGGTGCCGGTCCGATCCAGCGGTCCCAATACAGGCCTTCCGGTGTTGGTTGTTCAGGAAGGTCACATGTAACAGCAGGATCACCAACACTGACAATAACCTGTTTGATCTCGCCAACATAACCGTTGCGTACCAGTTCACAGGCATGCCTGAAGTCCCTGTTCGAACGTTGCATACTTCCTGTCTGTACTACCTTTCCGTATTTGCTGGCTGCCTCAACCATTTTCCTTCCCTCTTTAACGGTATGAGCCAATGGTTTTTCGCAGTAAAGATCTTTGCCTGCTTTCATGGCATCAATCGATGGGATGGCATGCCAATGGTCAGGAGTAGCGACTATAACAGCGTCTATATCATCCAGGTCAAGCAATTCATGGTAGTCTGAAAAGACCTTGAGCTCACTATAATTTGATTTTCCTGTTTTCTCGGAATAGAATTCATCTACCGCTTGTTTGAATTTTGTAAGTTTTTCCTGATATATATCGCAGGCAGCCATTAGATGAATTTCCGGCAATTTTCCAAATTGTTTGAAATATCCGTTGACAAGTTTACCTGTGCCTATGAACCCTATGTTCAGGACATCGCTGGGGGCAATATATCCTTTTCCTCCCAGTACATGCCTGGGGATGATGGTTATGGCTGCTGCGGCCATGGCGGATTTTTGCAGGAATTTTCTACGTGAATGGTCAGTCTTTTTCATAGTGATTGATTTACCCGTTGAATATAGGAAAATTAAAAAACCCGGCCAAGCGGCCGGGTTTAAAGGTTATGATATAAGATATGGCTGGTTCCTGGACTATTTCTCTGCCCTCATGTCTATCAGGGTTCCAGCAGTTCTGACCAGCTTGATGAATTCTCCGCGATAGCCCTCAGAATCATTGCCTCTTCCACCCTGGGCCAGGCTGATAATCTGTTCAACGGATGCATCTTCCTTATATTCTGAATCCCTCAGGATCAGTCCGAATTCAGCAACTGCGGCAGAGAACCTGAATGATTCACTTGTTGACTTTTCACCCAGGAGCCTTCCCTGTACAGGCTCTTCAAAGAGCGTGGAGGTTTTCCCGTCAGGCTGCTTGTAACGCAGCTTTACGGTAAGAAGTTCAGCCTTCAGGTCAGTCCTGGCAGTATGGCTGTTTTCCTGGTACTTTAACGGATCGATACTCCCCGTATTTTCTTCTGATCCGGCAGGGATCAATTCATAGAGTGCGGTAACATTATGTCCGGCACCCATTTCCCCGGCATCCTTTTTATCATCGTTGAAATCCTCATCATTCAACAGCCGGTTTTCATAACCGATCAGGCGGTAAGCTTTTACCCTGGCCGGATTGAATTCAAGCTGGAATTTCACATCTTTGGCAATGGTAAAGAGGGTTCCGCCAAATTCAGCTACCAGGACTTTCCTTGCTTCCTGGATATTGTCGATATAGGCATAGTTCCCGTTACCCTTATCGGCGATGAGCTCCATCTTGTCATCCTTATAATTGCCCATGCCAAATCCGAGTACGGTCATGAATACCCCGTTATCCCTTTTTTTCTCGACAAGCCTTTCCATTTCTGCATTACTCGAAACACCAACATTAAAATCACCGTCGGTGGCAAGGATAATGCGGTTGTTCCCTCCTTCGATAAAGTTTTCTTCAGCTACTTTATATGCCAGCAAAAGTCCCTGACCTCCGGCGGTAGAACCTCCGGCAGAAAGTTTATCAATGGCACTGAGGATATCTTCCTTCCGGTTTCCGGGAGTAGACTTCAGTACCAGTCCAGCTGCACCCGCATAAACCACAATGGCAACACGGTCCTCGTCCCTCAGCTCATTCACCAGCATGTGGAAAGCATTTTTCAGCAAAGGAAGTTTATTGGGTGAATTCATCGACCCTGAGACGTCCAGCAGGAATACCAGGTTGGATGCTGATAATTCAGTTTTATCAATGCTTTTGCCTTTGAGTCCAATATGCAAAAGCTGATGATCGGGATTCCAGGGACAGGCAGCCAGTTCTGTATATACTGAAAATGGGTGCTTGCCTCTGGGTTCCGGGTAATCATAGGTAAAATAGTTGATCATCTCCTCGATCCTGACGGCATCCATAGGGGGTAGCTGACCCATATTTATGAACCTGCGAACATTTGCATAGGAAGCCTTATCCACATCGATTGAAAAGGTTGAAAGGGGCTGCTTCAGCACATCTTTGTACCCGTTCTCATGTATGGTGGCGTATCCTTCGGTATTGAAGTTCGGATTGTAAGCCGGGGGTAAATTGCTGTAAGTATAGGATCCGGCAGCCATGTCGTAGGTTGCAACGGCACCTGTCAGCTTCTGGGACTTAATTCTGGGATATTCACGTACCAGGACTTCCTCCGGTTCTATGGCCTCGGGATATAGTTTTACATTAATTATTTTTTTCTCTTTTATTTTAACCTCTGTAGTTTCCATGCCTAAAAAAGAGAATACCAGGACCTTGTCGCCCGGTTGTAGAGATATGCGGTAATGTCCGCTGAGATCCGTTTGTGTTCCACGCTTAGTGTTTTTAACGAATACAGAAACACCCGCAAGCGAATTTCCATGATCATCCGTTACCCTGCCGGTAATGACCAGGGGTTCTACGGCTGCAATTAATAAAGCAGATATGATCAGAATAGCGAAAGATGAAATAATTGTTCTCATGACTGATTGTTTTTGTTTAACTTCACTCATAGGATGCAGGCATTAACCGGATTCCATAAAATAGTTTCTTTTTTTCATTGAATAATGATTAAAACGGCAGGACCGTTAATAATATATATTGTTAAAGATCACTCATCACAATAGGGAAGATGTACCTGACGGGGTATTGCTTGACCGGTACCGTTCCTCAGGAGATCTCGAGATCCTGGGTGAATTATATAACCGTTATATGCACCTGGTATTCGGACTATGTCTTAAATATCTCCAAAACAGGGAGGATGCCGGCGATGCAGTTATGCAGGTTTTTGAAAAACTGATTATAGAAGTACCAAATCATGAGATTCAAAACTTCAAAAGTTGGTTATATGTACTGGCAAAGAATTATTGCCTGATGCAGATCAGATCGGATAAGTCACAGTCCATGCACATGGACAAATGGATAAAAGAACAGGAAAATTATATGGAATTTCACCCTGATCTGCATCCTATTGATGAAGCCGGGAATGATGACCATCCCGGATTGAAGGAATGTATAGAAACACTAAAGCAGGAACAGAAAACCTGCATAGAGCTTTTTTATTATCAAAACAAAAGTTACCGGGAAATAGCCAAAACCCTTGAAATGGAAGAAAAAAAGGTTAAGAGCTATTTGCAAAATGCCAAAAGAAATCTGAAAATTTGTCTTGAAGAAAATAATGTCGGAGAAGAGTAAAAATAGGAAAAAAGAGCTTGAAGATTTTCTCAGGTACTCGCAGGATCAGATGAGCGAAGAGGAAAGAAATGCCTTTGAGAGATCGCTCCAACAGGATCCATTTGATGCTGAGGCCCTGGAAGGTCTTTCATTAATTACTCCGGAAGAAGCCAGTGTTGATCTGGCCGGACTCAAAGACCAGATTCAAATGCGTACTGCCCGGCAGTCTCAGACCAAAC
>JAZGGT010000658.1:0-3171 GCA_036480555.1 Bacteroidales bacterium
TTCTTCGAGAGGCAATATGGGATTGTTTACATAGTGCTTGGATCCAAGCAGGCCCATTTCTTCTGCACCAAATGCAATAAACAGATAGGAATTGGCAGGTGGTTCGGTCCCCAGCGAAAGGGCTTCGGCAATTTCGATCAGGGCTGCAACACCGGAAGCATTGTCATCAGCCCCGTTATGGACGGCTGTGGTATCCGGCTTCCTTGAGGAGCTTACTATCCCGCCCATACCCAGATGGTCATAATGGGCTCCTATGACAATATGCTTATCTGCTGTTTCCGGATTACTTCCTTTCAGGTAGGCTATCACATTATAAGTTGTGGTTGTGGTTGGCTGAACCTCTGCACCTGCAGAAACAATCACATCAATTTCGAAGGATGAAGGTTCCCTGGCAGTGTTTAGTTTATTTTCCAGATTCTCTGTACTTGTACCGGCGGCTGAAAGGATGAGGTCAGCCGTTCTGCGGCTGATATGGATCGCCGGGATACTTACCTTACCTTCCCGTCTCTCAAGGTCGATCAGCTTATCTTCCTGGTCGAAATTCGGTCCGGATACAAACAAAATACCGGCCGCTCCCTTATCACCTGCCAGCATGGCTTTGTCACGCTCATTGCTGTATGCATGGAAGGCCGAGACAGTGGAATCAATTTCTGCACTTCCCCTCAGTACCATCACCCATTTGTCAGTTACATCCAGGTCTGCATAATCATTCCATTGAACCTCCTGCTTATCGATCTCGAAACCATAACCTGCAAAAACAACCTCGGCGGATAATTCTTTATTTGATGCAAACGGGAAAGGGAAAAAATCTTCTGATAATCCGGCATCCATTTCCCCGATCCGCAGGTAATTTGTGGTGCCCGTTTCCAGGTCTGTAATTACCTCGAATGCCTGTAATCCTTCCTCAGCCATTAGTTGGAGTCCTGCCTTACTGAATTCATCGGCGATGTAAAGTGCTGCAAGCCTGTCTTCTTCTGTTCCGGGAAGCCTCCCCTTCAAAGAATCAGATGCCAGATAACTGATATGCTGGAACAATTCATCCGTAGTGATATCTGGATTCTCCTTATTAAAAGAGCATCCCGGCATTACCAGGGATCCCAGCAGCAGCAGCAGTGGCAGGAGGGTAATCATTCTTTTTCTCATGATGTCAAATGGAATTTAGGCGGTAAAGATAAATATTTTCACAAAAAACTTGACATGTATTTTTAAATTGCATAGTTTTACACTTATGTTTAACAAAATTGTTAAACAATATTGTTAGACAGTATAGTTTGACAATATTGTAAATATTAACAACATTTATTAATCTTGGATCAGATGGAACCTGATAAAAAGGAAAACCTGGAACCTGGTACTGAACGAAAGATTCTGGAAGCGGCCGGCAAGGTTTTCATGATGAAGGGCAGGCTCGGGGCAAGCATGCAGGATATTGCGGATGAAGCCGGTATCAACCGGACCCTCCTGCATTATTATTTCAGGAACAAGGAGAAGCTCTTCGATACCATATTTGCAAAGGTGCTTGCCACTGCCTTTCCCACCATTGTGAAAGCTTTTATGTCTGACCAGCCATTCCTGGAGAAGATCAAAATGTTTGTAGATACCTGGACAGACATGCTGAAAGAAAATCCCTACCTGCCAGTATTCGTAATCCAGGAGATCTCACTGAACCCGGACCGCCTGGCGGGGATAATACAACATGTGGGACTGGATACTGATGTGGCCCTGAAAGGAATAACAAAAGAACTGGAATCGTACGGCATTGTTGATATGGACCCCAGACACCTGATTGCCAACATGCTGGGCATGGTGCTTTTTCCCTACATCGGAAGGCCCTTGTTCCAGAAGGTCGCCTTCGGGGATGATAAGGAAGCCTATGAGCAATTCCTGGAAGACCGCAGGGAACAGGTTCCTAGGTTTATCAACCTGGCACTGCAGGGGCCTGGTCAGGAATAGAAATATGCAAGATGCCGGAAATAGTAAATACGAAATATCCTAAGATATGAGATACATCATTAGCATACTGGTTTTTGGTTCAGGCATTTGCCTGGCCCAGCCGGCGGATACACTTCTGCTTTATGAATGTCACAGGTCCGCCATTGAAAATCATCCCTGGTTCAAACAGAAGGAATTGTATTCCCGATCGAAAGAACTAAGGACGAAGAATCATACCGCGAACTGGTATCCAAGCCTGGATCTGAACGGGAAATACACCTGGCAGAATGAAGTGGTTGAACTGCCCTTTCCCAGGGATATCATCCCGGGATTTGAATCGCCTCTTATGCCTCATTATAATTATAAATTAAGCCTGGATATACAGCAAACAGTATATGATGGAGGCATTACCAAATCCAGCAAAAAGATTGAAGAGTCGACTCTGCTTGTTAACCAGCAGCAGGTGGAGGTAAGCCTTAACCAGTTGAAAGAGCAGGTGAATCAGCTGTTTTTTTATATTCTGGCCCTTCAACAGCAGGAGAAGAGTATTCAACTAAAACTGGAAGAGCTGGAGGAGAGGTTTGCCGTCATTGAATCAGGGGTGAGAAACGAGATTCTTCTGGAAGCTGACCTGGATATCATGAAGGCAGAGATCCTTAAGGTGAACCAGCTGCTGTCTGAGATCAGCATTACAAAATCATCTGTTTTCCAGATGCTTGGCAATCTTACTGCGATGGATATACAGGGGGAGGCCGTGCTGGTGTTGCCACAATCGGATGTTGCGGTAACGGTAGAAATCCCCAGGCCGGAGCAGGTATTGTACGACCTGCAGATCCTCAACCTTGATGCCAGTATGGACCTGGTATCAAAACAGCGTCATCCAAAGGCTTATGTATTCGGATCATTTGCCTATGGAAATCCCGGTTTAAATTTCTTCAGGGATGAGCTCAGGGGATTTTATGTTGTAGGGGCGGGACTCCAATGGAATATATGGGATTGGAGCAAGACCAGCAGGAGCAAGCAGGACATAAGCATACAACAGGAAATTATCAGGTCGCAAAAGGCAGCCTTTGATAAAAACCTGAACATTCAGCTGGCAGAGAAACTGGCTGAAATATCCAAATATGAGGAAGCTGTCAGGCGGGATGAGGAAATTGTTGTCTTGCGCGAAAAAATCAGCAGAAGTGCTGCCTCTCAACTGGAGAACGGGATGATCACCACTACAGATTACATCGCTGA
>JAZGGT010000659.1:0-8209 GCA_036480555.1 Bacteroidales bacterium
TGAGGGAAACCATAACGTCCCGAGAGGGTAAAAATATCAAGACTGGACTGGGCGGAAATATAAAAAGTTGTACATATTCCCAGGATGAAAAAGGTTAAGAGTTTCATGAATAGTTATTCGGTTATGAGAATGAATATACAGATAATATACCGTATTACAAATCAAAATTACATGACTTGGAGGTCTGTTTATCTTAATAAACACACATTTCTTATATTTACTGATTCAAACCAAAGAGGAAGAAGATGGTTGCAAAAGAACTTGGATTTACGACACTAATGCTGACAACGCCTTATGCAAAACAGGATCCATACAATTCCCTGCATATGCCTGTTTATGAAACCGGTGCCTTTGAATTTGAATCTGCAGAGGATATTGCCGATGCGTTCCAGGATAAGCAACCCGCACATGCTTATTCCCGGTCCACTAATCCTTCGGTAGAATACCTTGAAAGAAAAGTCCTTGCAGCCACCGGGGGCAGGGCTGCACTGGCCATGGCCTCAGGTATGGCGGCGATCAGTAATACCATACTGGCCCTTGTCAGACCCGGGGAGAATATACTGGTTTCACCGCATTTGTTCGGCCACACCTATGGTTTGTTCCATAAAACCTTAAGGAATCTTCGCATTGAGGCCAGGTTTTGTGACCTGCTTGATTATGAGAACCTCGAGAAGAACATTGATGAGAATACCCGGCTTTTGTTTTTCGAAACAGTTACCAATCCACAGTTGGAGGTGGTTAACATCAGGAAGCTGGTTAAAATTGCGAAAAAGCATAATATCATTATCGTAGCTGACAGTACGCTTACCCCCATCAATGTTTTTAATGCAAAAGCATTCAATATTGATGTAGAGATCATGTCCAGTACCAAATTCATTTCAGGGGGCGGCACATCTGTTGGAGGGATTGTAGTCGATACAGGTGTAAATGATTGGAGTGGCGTTCGTTTCCTTTCATCATACCATGAAAAGAAGGGTGAGATGGCCTTGATTGCCAAGCTCCGCAAAGAGATATTCCGCCATTTCGGTCCCACACTTTCTCCCAGGGCTGCGCAGTTGCAGAGTATGGGACTGGATATTCTTGAGCTCAGGGTCGAACGGTCGTTTGAAAATTGCCTCAGACTGGCAGAGCATTTCAGCGACCATCCCAATATTAAGAAGCTTACCTATCCCGGCCTGGCAAGTTCTGAATATTACCGGTTGAGCAAAGAGCAGTTCAATGGTGTTCCCGGGACCATCATGACTTTTGACCTCTCTACTGAGGATGATTGTTTTTCTTTCATGAATAAGCTGAAGGTCATTCGCAGGGCCACCAACATGAATGATAACAAAAGCCTGATAATCCATCCCTGGTCAACCATCTATTCAGAATACCCTGAATCACTGAGACTTGAAATGGATGTTCATGATACCTTGTTAAGATTATCAGTTGGTATTGAAGATATAGACGACCTGATCGATGATATTGAGCAGGCCTTAACCTGATAAGGGGAATTATTAGTAAATTCTATTTTAACAATGAAGCAAATCTTCAATGGCAGATCTCTGATTGTATCTGCCCTGGTGGCATCCCTATGGCTGCCACTGGCCACTGGCCAGCAACTGGATGTTGACAAACTGAAGGAAATGAAAGCCCGGAGTATCGGTCCTGCGGGTATGAGTGGCCGGGTTACTGCCATAGATGCAGTAGTTAGTAATCCTGATATCATATATATTGGCACTGCTTCCGGAGGAGCCTGGAAATCAGAGAGCGGTGGGATATCCTGGGAACCTGTTTTTGATAAAGAAAAATTGATCAATATTGGCGCCCTGGCCATCACGCAATCAAATCCGGATGTGATCTGGGTTGGGACCGGTGAAGGAAATCCAAGAAATTCCCTGAACCTGGGAGCCGGGATCTACAAATCCCTGGACGGGGGGAATTCCTGGGAAATGAAGGGACTGGAAAACACCCGGAATATACACCGGATCATTATCGATCCGCGGGATGAAAATACAGTTTATGTAGGGGCCATCGGTAATCCCTGGTGGGAACATCCCGAAAGAGGCGTTTTCAAAACGACCGATGGCGGGAAGACCTGGGAAAAGATCCTTTTTGTGGATGAGAAGACAGGAGCGGCAGACCTGGTTATGGACCCGCAGAATCCGAATAAACTGATGGCTGCTATGTGGGAGCACCGGCGCTGGCCCTGGTTTTTTAAATCCGGGGGACCCGGATCCGGATTGTATGTCACTGTTGATGGGGGGAAGACCTGGAATAAACGGACAGACAAAGACGGTTTACCCAAAGGTGAGCTTGGCCGCATGGGACTTGCCATTGCACCGAGTAATCCGAAAATTGTTTATGCACTGGTTGAGTCGAAGAAAAATGCCTTGTATCGTTCTGTTGATGGTGGTCAGAAATGGAAGAAAGTAAGCGATAAGAATGATATAGGGAACAGGCCATTCTATTATTTTGAACTATATGTCGATTCCAAAAATGAGAATCGGCTCTATACCCTGTACAGCAGGATTGGTATGAGTGAGGACGGAGGGAAATCTTTCCGGCAAATAGCCAGCAATATACACTCCGATCACCATGCATTATGGATACATCCTGAAGATCCCAACCTGATCATTGAGGGCAATGATGGAGGAATGGCCATATCAAGGAACAGGGGAAAGACATGGCATTTCATGGAAAACCTTCCCCTTGGTCAATGGTATCATATACGTGTGGACAATGAGATGCCTTATAATGTTTATGGCGGACTCCAGGACAATGGTTCATGGAGAGGACCGGCATATGTGTGGAGAAGCGGTGGAATCCGCAATGAATACTGGCAGGAAGTTATGTTTGGCGATGGTTTTGATGTAATGCCCGATCCGGATGATGCCAGGTATGGTTATGCCATGTCCCAGGGTGGGAATGTAGGCAGATACGATTATAAGACAGGAGCAAGCTACAGTGTCAAACCTACCGCACCGGATCTGGATACCAAATTACGTTTCCACTGGAACGCAGCCATTGAACAGGATCCCTACGATAATTCAACAATATATTTCGGAAGCCAGTTCCTGCATAAAAGTGCCGACAAGGGACTCACCTGGGAAATTATTTCGCCTGACCTTACTACCAATGACCCGGAGAAACAGACCTATGGAAAGAGTGGTGGACTCACCCTCGATGTCACCGGGGCGGAAAACCATACGACCATTTTGGCCATTGCCGTCAGCCCGGTCGAGAAAGGGGTGATATGGGTCGGGACGGATGACGGGAATGTGCAGTTGACCAGGGACGGTGGTAAAAACTGGATAAATGTATCTTCCAACCTTCCGGATTTACCGGCCGGCTGCTGGATCCCGCAGATCCAGCCTTCTGTTTACAGTGCTGGGGAGGCCTGGGTTGTCGCCAATAATTACCGGATGGGGGATTTTAACCCGTATGCTTACCATACTAAGGATTATGGAGCCAGCTGGGAAAGCATTGCAGATGGGGGTGATGTGAATGGTTATGCCCTATCTGTCCTCCAGGACCCGGTTGAACCAAAACTTGTTTTCTTAGGTACTGAACATGGATTATGGCTAAGTATCGATAATGCGGGAACATGGACCCAATGGAAACATGGATATCCCTCGGTTTCAACGATGGATATGGTCATCCAGGAAAGAGAAGCAGATCTGGTACTCGGAACCTTTGGCAGGGCAGTATTTATTCTGGACGATATTCGTCCCCTGAGGGAAATCGCCAGGACAGGCGGTGAGGTAATTCAAAAAAAATTCAAGGTGTTTGATCCCCCGGAAGCGATTATGATCAGTAATATGCAGCAACCACTTGGCAATCATTTTCCCGGGGATGCAACTTATGAGGGAGAAAACAGAATGTCCGGAGGGATCCTTACATACTACCTGGAAGAACAGGAAAAAAAGGATGTAGAAAAAGCCAATCCCCCAGAAGGCAATGTTGAGAAAAACGGCAAAAGGGATAAATCCGGTTTGGCTGATGAGGAAAAGGAACAACAACCTCAATATGATAGTGTTAAGCTAATGATATATGATGGGGATGAATTGATTAGGACCCTCGTTTACAAAGCCGAACCTGGATTAAACAAAGTCACCTGGAAATTGCGCAAGAAAGGTGTCAGATATCCCAATCCATGGGCTGCCAGGTATGGGAGACGAGCTGGTTCACGTAGCGGAGAACCTGCAGGTTATATCGTCATGCCGGGAGAATACAAGGTCGTTATGAGCTGCGGCGATCAGCAAGATTCAACCATGATCAGGGTAAGCTTTGACCCGCGCATAGAGGTGGACCTTAAAGCGCTCGAAGCTAATGAGAGAATGTATAATGAACTTAGCAGGAAAGCTGTGGCATTAAGTAAGACCACTTCAAGACTGACAGAATCCAGGGCTGTTCTCACCAGGATCTCCAGCCAGGTAAAAGGCAAAAAGGATCCGGAACTGAAAGAGGTAGCTAAACAAACCAAAGCGGTCCAGGATTCCCTGAATATTATATGGGAATATATCAATGGAAAGGTTGAAAAGCAGCAGGGGATCTCCGGTTTCAACCAGCCAACCGCTTCCATCAAGCTTTTTGAAGCATCGAGGTATATTCAGTCCAGGCCTGCAGGTCCCACTGCAACAGAAGAAAGACTAATGGATCAGGCTGATCAAATGGTTGGCAAGGCATTGGACATGTGTAATGCCTTTTATAAGGATGTTTGGCCGGAATACCGTGATTTGATTGAAAATACGGACTTCAAGTGGTTCAAGGACTATGAGCCGATAGAGATGGAATAATTGAAAAATGAGCGGGGGTTTGAACGGCCCCCGTTTGTTTTTATAAAATATTTTTTAAGCTGATTCGTCAACAATAACAGAAACAGGAATTCAGATCAAATGACCGCCGAAGAGAGCAGGTATATAAGTGAGGTTGCAACCAGGGAGAAGGGGCGGCTGCTGGGTTTCATCAGGCAGCAGGTCCGGAGCGATGAGGATGCAGAGGATATCCTGCAGGATGTATTATACCAGTTTTTGAGAGGATTTGAGGATATCCGGTCCACCGAAAGGATCACTTCCTGGCTGTTTACAGTCACCAGGAACAGGATCACGGATTATTACCGGAAGAAGAAACCTGAACCGTTTTCTGATAAGCAGGTAGTAAGTAAGGAGGAGGATGGGGCGCCCCTGATGCTCGAAGATATCCTGCCTGCTTTGACAAGGGACCCGGAGGATGAAATGATGAGGGATATGATATGGGAAGCAATTGATAGCGCATTGGATGAAATGCCTGAAGAACAGCGTGATGTTTTTATCTGGAATGAATTTGAGGATAAGAGTTTCAAACAGATCTCAGCTGAAACCGGTGAAGGGGTCAATACCCTGCTATCCAGAAAACGGTACGCGATCCTGTTTCTGAGGAAGAGGTTAAAAGAATTGTATAATCAACTTTAAAATTTATAGTCATGAAAGCAAGAGGAGTATTTTATTTTGGAAAGTTTATCGTCATGGGGGTTGCCTTCCTGGCATTGTTTACCTACGTGGTGATGTTGTTATGGAACTGGCTGGTACCGGAATTGTTCAGCGGTCCCATATTAACCTACTGGCAGACACTTGGAATTTTGGTTCTCTCGAAGATCCTGCTCTCCGGCCTTGGTCATGGTCATAAAGACAGACCGCCCTGGCGCAGCAAGGATCATTACTGGAGCCACCGCCACCCCAGTTCACTCTGGCGCAAGAAATTTGAGGAAAAGATGAATGGGAAAGTGGCCGATGAGCAAAACCAGCAGGAAGGGTCCAAAGACGGTTGTTGCTAATCCAGGTCTCATTGGGTGTGAGTGTGAAATGACAATAAAACAAGCCCCTGTAGATTAAAGTTCTGCAGGGGCTTTTCCGTTGGTGTTGATGAATTCGTTGATGATTTAGCAAATTGCGCAAAAGCATAAAGAAAAAATGCCTCTGTGTTTGATTTCCTGAAATTTAGCCTGGTCTTGTGACATCTGATTATCTAGGAAGACTACATTTTCAGGTAAGGCTTCAAAAAGGGTAAACCCCAAGGTACTTAGTAATCTAAAAAAGTAGAATTTTCTTTCAGGAGCCTTTTCAGTTTGAGTATACCTTTGCTTCGGATTTGTCTGACACGTTCTGATGACATATTGTAATTATTGGCAATCTCCTGCAGGGTATAAATGGCTGTACCAGATAGACCAAATGACATAGATAATATGTTGGCTTCCCTTTCACTTAGTTTGGTAAGTGCCCGGTTAATATTAGTGGCGATAGATTCTCTCATAATATCTTCGTCGGGAGACGGTATATTTCCTGTCTGTATAAGGTCATAAAGGTTGAATTCATCATTACCATCTTGAGAAAGTGGTTTGTCAAAAGAAATATGCCGGTTTTTAATCTTATTTGCGATACTCACATCATTGTTTGGCATTTCAAGGTACTCTGCAATCTCATCATCGGTAGGTTCTCTTTCAAACTCCTGTTCAAGATAAGGAATCGCTTTGGAGATCTTGTTAATTGAAGAAAGTCTGTTGAGTGGCAATCTTACCACCCTTGTATGCTCTGAGATGGCCTGGAGAATGGCCTGACGTATCCACCAGACAGCATAAGAAATAAATTTAAATCCCCGGGTTTCATCAAATCTTTTAGCTGCCCTCAGAAGTCCCAGGTTTCCCTCATTTATCAAATCGGGAAATGACAAACCTTGATTTTGAAATTGTTTGGCAACGGAAATTACAAACCGTAAGTTAGCAACAACCAGCCTATGCAAGGCATCTTCATCCCCATTCCTGATTTGGACTGATAGCTCAACCTCCTCATCCGTAGATATCATTGGATACTTGCTTATTTCCTGAAAATAACGGTTAATCGATGCTTCAGATCGCTGTGTTATTTGCCGTGTAATTCTCAGCTGCCTCATAGTATGATATCTATTGGTTGTTTTCTTCTAGTTAGTTAAATTGATAGAAGCTTCTCGAGCAGTTGATACAATTGGGCCAGGCTTTGTTCTGGATCCTATTTAAAAGGTATTTGAATAGGTCCGGAGGAAATACTGACTGTATCTGAAAAGTTAATAATGACAGTTATTTTATTAACACCAGGCACTCCCACAGATTGTTCCCTTGCTTTTCTAATTTCTTAACCCATAGCTTCAATAGGATGAATTTTTGAATTTTTCCAGTACTTTTTATCATCAACTCTATCCTGACTGATGAGATTGCATTGATCCCGCCCATATTCGATAAGGTTGATGCAAGCCCTGACAAAGAGATACCAATGTCATTCCTCCCTGTATGATAGGAATGGACATATAAGCATCTCCGATATAAATGATTTCAAATGAAATACTTTAATCAGTCGATTTTACATTAACGGCAAACAAGCCTTTATCACCTTTTTGGGTCTCAAACTCTACTGACTGATTCTCCTGAAGATCACCATCTCTTGTTTGTATACCGCTTCGGTGAACAAATATCTCTTCACCATTTTCCATTTCGATAAAGCCAAATCCTTTGATGGCATTGTACCATTTTACTTTTCCGTTTTCCATATTTATTAGATATTATCGGTTAAAATTTTCTTTCCTTGGCTTTGCCTCGTTCACTACCATATCTCTTTGTTCATAGGTAGCTCCATTCAACTCTTTGATAGCAATATTTGCCTCTTCCTCGTTCTCCATGGTGACAAAACCAAAGCCCTTGCTTCTTCCGTTATACTTATCTGTAATAATTTTTGAAGAATTGACCGTACCGTATGATTCAAATACTTCTACCAGGTCATTCTCGTTTACCTCGTAGTTGAGGTTTCCTACATAAATGTTCATTTTTAAAATAATTTAAATTGTTAATTCATTAATAGGAGGTTCTATGATCCATATTGAAAGGATCCTGACTGTCCAACTTATAATTTTTTGAGTGGATATTTCAGGAATACTCCAGTAAATCGGAGTAGTGGCATTAGGACCTGCTATTAAAAAGATTCTATAATGTTTGATTTAAAAAGGAGAGCAGTGATGAACTAACAGGGAGAAAGGAATTAGTAAATAAAAGCGCAAAATCTCAAATCGGGGCAAAGATAACTATTATTTCCAGAGTTGAGCTATCTCCACACAATTGATTGTAATTCAATGAAAAACGTAATAGAATATAATATCGTTATCAATGTTCCATTATTTTTCCTGATCCAATAATTTTTTCCTGGTCTTAATAACCGAATCATATATC
>JAZGGT010000660.1:0-4840 GCA_036480555.1 Bacteroidales bacterium
AAGGTTTCCATTCAGAAAAACGGTCTGATAACAGATACCTGGAAGCAGGATCGAAAGAAAACCTGAGGTCTTCAGCCATCAACTCAATAACCTGCGAAAGGATTTCCCGGTACGGAAGAAAACTAACTGAGATCATTTTCCGGTCAGCCTCCAGGAATGCCCTGAACAATTCCTCCCGGCTGAAACTCAGCGGAGTATCTTTGAAAAATGATTCAAGGATGCTCAATACGCTTTTTTTCCAGTCAATCAAGGTACCATAACAATCAAAACTCAGCAGTCGAATTTTTTGATAGTCCATTTTCAGAAATTTATAACATGTTGATGGTAAATCCACCATCTACGGCTATGCTCTGTCCGGTAATATAAGATGCTGCCGGCATGCATAAAAAGGTAACCAGGTCAGCCACCTCGTGAGGCTCCCCTACCCTTCTCATGGGTGTCCTGTTATGAATTTCCTGCAGGAAATCTTTATCAGCCAGTATATGTTCCACGAGTGGGGTCTTGATATAAAATGGTGCCACGGCATTGACCCTGATCCCGTGTTCCGCCCATTCGACAGCCAGGTTCTTGGTCAACTGTATCATGGCGGCCTTGGTAGCACCGTAAACGGAACCTGTCCGGATATGATTGATCCCGGCGACCGAAGAATTAAAGACAACACTTGCTTTGCCCGAATTCTTCAGCAAGGGCAAGATCTTTCTCGACAGATCAAAGGCAGAAATGAAGTTGGTATCCATAATGAGCCTGATCTGTTCCTCTGTATAATCCTCGATCTTATTGCGGATGTTTGTCCCGACATTATTTACCAGGATATCCAGTTTTTGCACCCGCTTGTTTACAAAATCAACGATATCCTCCCGGTCTGCCTGCTGACTTACATCCGCCCGTATACCATGATAGTGCTTTGAAGAATCTTTCAGTTCGCTCTCCATCCGGGCAATATCCTCCTTATTCCTGGCAACAAAAAAAACTTCTGCACCCCAGGACAGGAATGATTCCACCATGGCTCGCCCCATCCCTTTGGTACCACCGGTTACAAGGGCTGTATTTCCTTCTAGTGTCCATCTATTATTCATATTATTCCTCCATTTATGTTTTCATTTCCACTGCAGTCTCACGAATGAGTTTCCAGGCCTGTTGCACATGCTCCCTTGTCACATGGGTCTGGGCAATGACCATACGCAGGGTTACCAGTCCTGATACCCTGGTATGAGTCAGGTAGATCCGTCCACTTTCATTCAATTTATGCATGAGGGCCATATTGGCTGTATTGACTTCATCTGAAGATTTTGCGGCATCCGGACGGTATCGAAAACAGACCAATGCCAGATGCTGTGGATCCAGCAGCTTAAAACCAGGTTCAGACAGGATCTGTTCGGCCAGTTCCCTGGCCCATTTGATATGTTCCTGTACTTTCCGCCTGATCCCTTCCACCCCGTAATCCCGGATCATAAACCAGAGTTTGAGGGCTCTGAACCGTCTGCCCAGCTGTACCCCCCAGTCACGGTAATCCTTGACTGTCCCGCGTGTCCCGGTCTTCAAATATTCCGGAAGGATCTCAAAGGCCCAGACAAGGGCTTCTGTGTCCTTTACAAAATAAGCTGAACAATCAAAATTGGTAAACATCCACTTGTGGGGATTGAACACAAAACTGTCAACCTGCTCAATGCCCTCAATCATCCATCGCTGTTCCGGAAGCACCAGGGCCGTACCTGCAAAAGCAGCATCTACGTGGAGCCAGAGATCATACTCTTTGCATATATCAGCCATCGGCTTAAGCGGATCGATGGCCAATGTTCCTGTGGTGCCCAGTGCAGCCACCACAAAGAAGGGAATGTAACCACTACGTATATCATCCTTTATACATTCCAGCAAACTTTCAGGGTTGATGGCAAGGGTTTCATCACAATCCACTTTAACGAGGGCCCTCCTGCCGAAACCGGCCATTTTTACAGCTTTCTCAATGGAGGAATGGGCTTCACTGCTGCAATAGATCCTGAAGTAGTTATTTGCCAGGAAACCGGTTTCATTGATCCGGTAACTGGTATACTTTTCCCTGGCAGTCAACAGTGCAACAAGGGTAGCGGTGGAAGCAGTATCCTGGATGACCCCTTCAAACATCTCCGGCAGGCCGATCATATCACGGAGCCAGTTGAGTACCTTCTCCTCAAGTTCTGCAGCGGCAGGTGAGGTTTCCCATACCATGCATTGTGCTGCCATGGTTGATGTCAGCATTTCGGCAAGCAGGGATGGATAACTTGAATTTGCAGTAAAATAGGCGAAGTAATTGGGACTCTGCCAGTGGGTCATCCCGGGTAAAATGATCTGCTTGAAATCCTGAAAGATCTTGTCCATTGATTCTCCTTCTGCAGGCGGGTTATCGGGTATCTGTCTGTATATATCGCCAGGACTTACCTGCGATTTAACAGGCAGCTTTTCGACACTTTCAAGGTAATCCGCCATCCAGTCAACAAATTCATGTGCATATTTGCGAAAATCCTGTGAATTGATCATTCATTTATAAGTTTTAAAGGGATATAAAATTAGGGTAATCTTTTTTATATGGAAACAGGATCAGATAAAATGATTATTGCGTAAATTATATCCCGAAAAAACATACGAATAAATACCAGTCAAAATGCATAGAATAATCATTTTTTGCAGTCTTTTTATCCCTGTTCTGGGATGTAACCAATTCTCGGAAAATGTACCGGCGGCAGAACAGGATGAGGCGTATTATTTTGCAGATGAAGCAGTCTCTGAAACCAGGGTGATGTCCAGCCAGTCCATGGCTGCTGCACCTGAAACGCTTCCATCTCCTCCACCAAAACCTGAAGGATTGGAGAAAAAGATCATCCGGAACGGCAACCTGACCATTGAATCAAATGATCTGAAAAAATCCAAAACAATGCTGGACACCCTGGTTGGTTTCCATTCTGGCTATATTTCCTCCGAGTCTTTCAATGACCAGGAGGACCAGCTAAGTTATAATATCACCTGCAGGATACCATCTGACAAATTTGACCAGTTTATTTCAGGTGTAGAATCCGGTCCTGATAAGATCATCAGCAAGTCGGTAAATGCCAACGATATAACAGAACAGTACTATGATGTAAAAATCCGGCTGGAAAATGAAAAGCAGGTGGAGAAAAGATACCTGGAGCTGCTCGCACAGGCCCGGACGGTAAAAGATATCCTTGATATTGAGGAGAGACTGGGTAAAGTACGGCAGGAAATTGAATCCAAGGAAGGCAGGCTCAGGTACCTGGATGACAGGGTCAATTACAGTACCCTGAATATATGGATCTACCAGAAAAAGGACCTCAAATATGAGCCGGCTGACAGGGATGGTTTCGGACAGAGATTGAAGAAATCCCTTCACAAAGGCTGGCAGGGATTCGTGGATTTTATATTGTTCTTTTTGAACATCTGGCCTTTATGGATTGTAGGCCTGGTGATCTGGAGACTTGTGGTTTATTTGAACAAAAGATCTCGGAAAAAGAAAAAATAGTCTACATTATCAGGGCAATAATTTTTGCTGGCTGGAACGATCAGAAAACCCGGAGATAGTATGAGTACTTATATCGCTGTGTTTTTCAGTCATCGTTTAACGGACATACGCTTACCATGATTGCAAGGGGTTTGCCCATATCCGGCTTATCCACCGAACGGGAATACATCATACATAATCCGTCACTACAATCCTGGTTTACATTCGGGTACCAGTTATGAATGGCCCCTGGTTGGCTCATAAGGATCTCCTCCCCCCGCCATTCCTGTCCATTAAAACGACGCACATATAACTCTCCCGTTCGTTCACGCTTGTCCTTGCCTGAATGTTTCTCCAGACCACAGGGCATTCACGGGGTTTAGGCTGGCCGTACGGTTGGTTTGCCAGGTGATAATCAATCTGCTTAAAAATGCCATAGAAGCTTTTGACATTACCCCCAATCCTTGTATATTGCTTACTGCTTACCGGGATAATGATGGGCGGGAAGTAATTGTAATTCATAACAATGGGACTGGTATTTATTCCCTTTTTCACCACCAGGAAAAACGGTTCGGGTATCGGGTTGAGCCTCTGCCACAGATCATCCGCCTGCACAAAGGGGAAATCACCATCAAATCCAGTGAAGGATCAGAAACGACAGTATATCTCAAGTTTTATACTCCCAATAAAACTTAGTAAAAATGAAACGATTTAATTTACGCAGCATCAGCCTGGCTATCCTGGCGATGCTGCTATTGTTTTTCCTCAGCTTTAGTACATCCGATAGGTGTATCCGCAAGACCGATATGCCAACTGCAAGAATGGGCCAGTCATTGAGTGTTGTAGATGGACAAATTTATGTAATCGGAGGATATCCAGTAGCCAATGCACCAGGAATGCAAATCGTTGAAGTTTATGATCCAGGCACTGACAGTTGGTCAACAAAAGCCCCAATGCCAACAGGCAGGCGGCAGCATGCAACCAGTGTAGTTGACGGTAAGATCTATGCCATTGGTGGTAGTATTGGATATGAAGTTCAATCAATGGTCGAAATTTATGACCCTGCATCCGATAAGTGGTCATATGGAACGAGCTTACCGGCTCCAAGGGCTGCAGCAACCTGTGTAGTCGGCGGGTCAATATACTTCATCGGCGGATCACTGACTATAAAACCTCCCCATCCGGCCGTTGCCTGGGTGGAGGAATATACACCAGCTCAATAGGTATGTTTTGATTATCTGGATAATCCGTTGTAAATTTAGATGTATGCCGATGTCGGCATCAGAAATATCACAAGATTATAAAATCATGCTCAACCAACGTATCAAAAAAAAAATTACCCTGCTATGT